>JAKAYH010000409.1 GCA_021826835.1 Thermoplasmata archaeon
TAAAATATAATATTTCAAGTAAGGATTGACCCAAATCATGAGAATTCTACTTACAGGTCACAAAGGATTCATTGGTTCGAGGATATACGAAACTCTAAAAAATGGAGGATATCAAATAGAGGGTGTTGATCAGGGCGATGAAATACCAAATACAAGGTTTGATGTTATCCTTCATTTCGGGGCAAGAACCCTCATAAGAAACTCGATCAAGGCACCCTATGAGTATTTCCAGGATGGCCTTGCGCTGACAGTTAAATTTCTCGAAAGAGCCAGAAATGACAACGCTCTCTTCGTATTTCCAACTTCTGGATCCATTGCCGAAGCAACAAATCCATATTCTTTATCAAAGAAAAATGGATCAGAATGGTTAAAATTGTATGAGGATTTATACAATTTAAGAACTGTTACGCTTAAGCTTTTTAATATATACGGAGAAACCTCAAGAAAAGGAGCAGTTTATCTCTTTACCAAGGCAGCACTTTTTAATGAAAAGATTCCCGTTTATGGTGGTGGGAATCAGGTTAGAGATTTTGTCCATGTGGATGATCTCGTAAAATGTATTGTCAGGATAATAAAAGGTGAGATTGGACCAGGTGAATATGAAGTAGGTACCGGTATTGGGACATCCATAAATTTACTCATTGATCAAATTGAAGAAATTACTGGAAAAAAGGTCAATCGCGAAGAGAAGGACTTTCTTCTTAAAGAGGCTCCATCACTATTCGCAAAACAACCTCTTCCCATTGATCCCATACCTCTTAGGGAAGGGATAAAAAGGGTTATGGATTCACTACTAAAGGAATAAAGGTTTGATGAATAGAAAATTGCCAGTAATCTCAGTGGTCATAACTGCACATGACAGAAAGCAATATCTGTTGAATGCTGTAAATTCAATTCTAAACCAGACACTTAAAAGAGATTTGTTTGAGATTTTAGTGGTTAAGAATTATAAGGATCCCGTGATTGATGATTACCTTAAAGATCACGGCATAAAAGGTGTCCTCACGGAAGAATCATCCTTTGGAGTAAAGCTGGCTTTGGGAATTAAGGCGAGTAGCGGAGATATAATATCGTTTCTGGATGATGATGATTCATTTACCCCTGATAAGTTAGAAAGGGTTTTTAAAAGCTTTAGTGAGAGTACAGATATGAATTATTTTCACAATGGAATCGTTTTAATGAATGAAAATGGTTCTATAAAGAGAGATAAAGGTGAATTAGAAGGACATGGAACAATAAACATTCTAAAAACCCCCATAGGTAATTTTTCTGAACTACGCGATTTGTCAAAATACAGGGGTGACTGGTATATGAGCTGCATCAGCATAAAAAGAGATTCATTTCTTCCATTTGCAGACTTTATAGGTTCAATATCTGCTAGCCTTGATAGAATATTTTTCATTATTTCTATAAACTTACCGGGCCTAATAATGATGGATTCAAGAAGGCTAACTCAATACAGGCTTCACCAGAGCACAACAGGGTTAAAATCTGAATTCAGCGATTATTGCAACAGAAAGATGGGATTCTTTAAAAGGACACTTAATTCGATTCAGGCGGCAGAGTCTTTGCAGGAGCTCTCGGTTGTATCAAAAGAATATATATCTTTTCAGATGGCCCATAATGAGGCAAACAAGATGCTTTATGATTTAAATTCCAGCAGACTTAAGAGGTCACGTGTTTTAGTTTCTCTACTAAGAACCTATAATAAAACTAAAGACAGAATATATCTTTTAATCGGATCTATTTTGCTGTTTTCCATAGTTTCTCCCAAATCCATAATCTTTATTCACTATTTGTATCAATATTCGCGAATTACATAAAAGTAGAATCTCTTATTGAACAAAAAATTAAATAATCCACGAAAATAGCGCATTATGAATACTGAGCAAATACATGATTACTTGAAGGAAGGTGCAGAAGCCAGGCTTTCTCTTGATACCGTTCAATTAATTCAAATAAGCCAGAAGGTGTCAGAGTGCTTTAGAAACGGTGGAAAAATTATATTTTTTGGCAATGGCGGAAGCGCTGCTGATGCACAGCATATTGCTGCTGAATTTGTGGGTAGATTTGAGAAAGAAAGACAATCTTTACCTGCTCTGGCCCTTCATACGAATACATCCGCCCTGACTGCCATTGCAAACGACTATTCCTTTGATATGGTATATGAGAGACAGGTAACCGCTTTTGCCAAAAAAGGCGACATAGTTTTTGGGATCTCTACCAGTGGAAATTCCCCAAATGTTTTAAGAGGATTAGTAAAGGCAAAGGAAATGGGCTGTATAATTGTCTCTATGACTGGAAAAAAAGGTGGCAAAATTTCACAAATATCTGATTATGCTGTGAGAGTTAATTCAGATAGAACTCCCATCATACAGGAGGTTCACATAACCTTTGGGCATTTGATGTCAAAGATAGTTGAAGATTTATTGTGATACATTTTAATTTTG
The DNA here is from genome assembly GCA_021826835.1 of Thermoplasmata archaeon. The sequence continues at coordinate 2,451 of JAKAYH010000409.1, forward strand.
AGAAAGAAAATTTATTTCACCGCTCATTTTCTATTTGATCCAAGGTTCAAAATAGAATAACATCCCTAAAGCTCTTTTATAATTAGGAATTTATTAATTTTTCTTTCTTTGATTAGATTTTATCTTGTAATTTATTATCTCTTTAAAGTATTTAACAATAAAATCCATTCCTCTACTGACTACCTTAGATTCACCTTCTTCTCTGGAATTCATCTTCATGGGAATCTCTAATATACTAGCGTCTGGATGAGTCGAAAGAGTATATAATAACAGCTTGTATCCGAATTTTACACTTTCTAGATTACATACAAGCGATCTTTTGGCAATAAAAAATCCTGACATCGGATCCTTTAGTCGCCTTGCTCCTTTAAAAAGAAATTTTGCCAAAATAGTGGCTCCTCTGCTTACAACTCCCCTTGATGCTTTCCAACTATTTGATCCACCTTTTACGTACCGGGAAGCAACGATTAAATCTATATTCATATCAATCGCCGGAAACAAATCAAGCAATTTCATTACTGGATGTTGGCCATCTGAATCCATGATGCAAACATAATCTGCACTGCTCTCTGCGATTCCTGCAAGTTGAGCATCAACTGTTCCCATTTTGATATTTCTCGATATAAATTTAACGGGTATGACAGGATTATTTCTGGAAATAGAATTTATATATTCAACAGTTCCATCTGTACTCCCATCATCTATGATGATAATATCATTTACATTACTGATCTTTTGCTCCTTATATAGATTGAAGATTTGATCTAATGTTTGAGGTAATGAATTGACCTCATTTAGTACAGCAAGAATTATGCTTATTGTATG
>JAKAYH010000018.1 GCA_021826835.1 Thermoplasmata archaeon
ATAAATTGGATTCTTCTCTTGTAAGGGGAAGATATCCAATCTCATCAACTATCATCAACGGAAACCTTGCATAGGTTGCAAGACGGTATGACAGTTTCGATGAGAGGAAATCCTTTCTCAATATCTGGACAAGCTTAACCGCCGTGATATAATATATGGATATATCAGAGAAAGCAGCCTGCATTCCAAGTGCAACGGATAAATGTGTTTTACCAACACCCGGTGGTCCAAGGAATACCACATTCTCATTATTGTGAATGAACCGCATGGTCATGAGATCGTTGATATGCTCCCTTTATTACTTGTACAGTATTAACGAGATATTATAATCATCATCCTATGGTTATATTGGTCATTCTGACGGCATTCAACTTTAACATTTGAGTAAATTGTTTCTTTAAAGATATATTCAATCAAGGATCAATAGTTCCCTATCTATCTAATATAACATTGAATGTATTAATCAGATCAATATATTTCTGACGCTTTGAAGAAAAAGTCTCTCAAAGGCCTATTTTAAAAGAAAAATGGTATTTTGGTCTCCTGTAAATATGATTCACAGATCATCTCATTTCTCGGGACTATCAGATACAGAAAACTCGGCAATAACACTATCTTGAGGGATTGAATGTTTCTGATTTATTTCTTCTTGGAAATCAGATATTGAAGATTTGTTATACACGCTTTCCTGTAGTATCCCTTTTAATACCATGCTTATGGCATAAATTGATAGGTATGAAGCGGTAAAAACGAATGCGCCAACAACTATTACTGCAAAGGACTCAAGTCCGAGCTGATAAAGCGCCGCAAAACCTCCGCCAAAAAGTAGACCATTTGGAAGATTTGAGGCTCCGGATGCACCTGCAAATGCGGTTTGTGTAAAAAATGCTATCATAAGAAGACCAAATATTCCTCCAACGGTATGACCCGGAAGTACTCCGACCGGATCGGTATACCATTTTGGCTTGGAAAATATTCTCTCTGCAAATACAAATATGGGCCCGCTTATGAGACCAATAATAACTGCACTTCCCGGACTCACATATCCTGCCAGAGGTGTTATGACAATGAGTCCCATTAGAACACCGTTCACACCATATAAGACTCCAGGATCCTCTTTGGAAATGAGGAATTTCGTCGCCATGGTTGAAACCATTGCGGATGCAGCAGCCAGAAATGTGGTTATTACCACTATCACGGTTTCATTTGTAAAAGCGAGTTCACTTCCTGGATTAAAGCCAAACCAGCCAACCCATAGAAGAAGAATTGAAAGCGTTAACCAGCCGGAATTCAAATTTATCTTTTCTACCAATGACTGTTTTAATCCTCTCCTCTTTTCTTCCTGCCATATTCTAATCATTATGGCAATTGCAGCGAACCCTGCAGCCGCATGCACCACCAACCCTCCCGCAAAGTCACGAACTCCCATCGTATACAACCAGCCGGTTGGATTCCAAATCCACGCTGCCGGCAATGTCCATATTAATGCAAAGTAGATTATTGCAAATATCATGAAAGCAGATAATTTAATCTTACGGAGCACCACAACGGCAACAAGTGCAAGTGTTACAGATGCGAAAGCAGTCTCAAAGAGAAAATATGTACCCAATGACAAGCCAGTATCAAAGAACTTTGTTCCGGTAAGCCAGAAAACGCTGGTCAATGATCCTGAAACGGTGGTAGAAAACATGCCGAGGAATATGTTGCTGTAAAAGGGATTTCCGATTACTCCACCGATGGTTGGAGCGAAGGCGATATTGAATCCTATCAATCCCATAAAGAACAATGCAAACCCCGTGATAATGAGGGTCTTGTATAGACTTCTGTCCATCCTGTGGCCAAGTTCACCAATTTCAAGAAATCCAACCGATATTGTCATGGTAAACACGAGAAGACCTGCAATCAAAACCCAGAGATTATTTATTAGATCAGTTTGCATCAAAATCACTTACGTCGGGGAATTAGGGATGATTATTTTAAATATCGTGTTGAATTATTAGTCACTTTTATGTTGATGCAGTTTCATATTCAATTTCACCAGACATGTGTGGAAGAAAGCCATAGATGGACAATGTCTAAATTATGATGAATAACGCCGGAAAAACCGGAATGAGAAATAATGCCTGTATGGCAGAAGACACAGCTATGGAAATTTATTCCATATTTGTTTGGATTCTTAGAAGCCACATTGTTCAACAGGTCAATTCTTTATGCCTGAGATAGAGGAATAATGCGAGGATAGAGGGGATTAAGCCCACTGCAATATTGCTCATGAATTGTGCAATAAAACTTGACGCCTCAATATATCATGATTGTGATAGGTATTGTGCAGAAAGAATCATGTTTGTCATCGTGAAACCGACGTAAAATCCTATGGCGGTCAGACTATCCCCTAAACCTAAGACAGGAAGCGGTCCCACAAATGTGTAAGGTTGTGTATTCAAATTAGGGTGAAAATTTTAAAATTGGCAATCCTCTGCAAATTGAAAAGTAGTTTCCTTATGCCTCTTCTAACCATTTGCTTATACATTTTTGTACGTCATCAAAGTCTGGTAATACGCCCAGGATTATTTGTTTCAATTCCCTTTTATACGTTTTGCCTGTCTGGTCCAATCTTTTCATAAATTCATCGAAGTCAAAGTGCGTATGGTAATAGTCAAGCTTCTTGTTTACCAATACCTGGTCAAACTTAATCTTCTTTTTATAAATCAGATAATAGAGATCGTTTACATCCCTGGCTTTTTCACGTGTAAGTATTGCTCTAATCTTTTCTGCTCCCACCTCATCAAGATTCATTCCTTGGACTACCTTGACTGGAATATCGTATTGTGGAAAGTCTGCCATCAGGGATATCTTTGGAAGAATAATATCCTCCCTCGAGCTGATTTCCACATATACGATGCATCTGTCCTTTTCAGTGGTATTAAGGGGGCCGTTAATCATGAATCTTGCAGATAGACCAAGATTGTTATCTTTCATGATCTTAAATTCATTTTCGTAACCGTATAAATTCAAAGATCTGGAAACAAATTCAGGTAGCGTTTTCTTTATGGGAGCTGCAGCAGTGAAATCCAAATCCTCAGAAAATCTGTTCAGGCCATGAAAAATCCACAGATACGTTCCCCCTTTAAACACGAGAGGGTAATCGGAGACTATTGTGAGAATCAGACTCTGCACATAGTGCTTTTCCTGCTGCCATGGCCTCATGCCTGATAGTTTTGACAATTCTATTATTCTCTTTGAGTTGATCATCCAACCGCCTCCAGCAGCTTCAATCTTCCTTTGCCTTTGAATTTCTCCAAATAAGGCTTAAATTCTAACATCTCTTTGCTCCCAGTATATGGATCAATATCTTTTTTGGAAAAATAATTGAGGTAGTATCCATCCAGAAGCGCTTTTTCTACAGTTGCAACAAAGCAGTAACTTCTCCCTATTTTGTGGCGTTCATAACCAAACATGAGTGCCGAAGGAATCTTATGATATACCAGACCGAGGCCGACAAGCACGATGGAGTTCACGGGAGTTACAGATTGGACACTGTGCGGAGCCTGCTGCAGTACATTGTGAAACAGCAAAGCCGAGTGCAGTGATATATATGATGGTTCAATTAACTGAGAAGCTATCACTAGATCATTGGCTGCAAAAGAAATTTTTCCTCTTACCAAAGGAATAGCAAGACCACTTTTCCATAGGCGAGTCAGATAAACTGAAGCAGTGGTGTGATTTTTACCTGTTAAATTGGATAGCTGAGATGTTGTGTATACTGCCCTTTCAGACTCCAGAGCCATTTCCCTAATTTTATAAAGCGTAAGTTCTTTCATTGTTATCAGTCTGTTTATACAATATTGTTAATGTGGGATGACCATATAAGCTTAATCGATCTGCCGACAAGAATCTGGATTACATTTAATGAAATTGCCTGGATTAATGAATAACCCGCAGGGAGATAGAAACATCCTTCGGCATCATGAAGAACGATCTCGAGGGGGACAAGACATGACTGCAAATTCATGATTCGGTCAGGGGGATATCCTCAGAATTTTCACGGTATTATATCTCCATTAAGGTATTCTCAACATCTTGACGGAGAAAGGTCTCAATGGAAAGCCATTGACCAGTGAGTTTCATCCAGAGTTGCTCAACACAAATTTGATCAATCATTGCTTAAAAACAATATTCTAATGGATACCAAAGCAAGCGGAGAAGACGGAAGAGATTATGCGGATAAAGTTATTCTAAAAGATTCTGAGGAGCAAGCTTTTTACAGAGATACTTGTTCTCAGGAAAGTTGAATGTTATTTTAAGATTCAGGATCGTAAAATCCAACCACTATTTCCTTCGCAATTTTCCTTTTTCGGTTACAGACATGGATTCTAAATTTTTCTGAGAAGGTGTATGGAGTATCGGGATATTTGGTATCGGTTGTGAAATCATCGGAACATCATGACTTGGTACCAGTATGGCAGATTAACCATAGATATACTTTAATATAGCTACGGTTGATCAACTATAATGAAAATTCCATTGGCAAATCAACTGAAGAAAAGGCAGCAGGTTGAAACCGCGTTTCTTCAGGATGAAATCATAAGAATCATATATATGACCACAGAGGATTTGGTTTTGCATGGCGGGACGGCTATTTGGAGATGTTATTCTAGTAAGAGATTTTCTGAAGACCTTTACTTTTACTCATCCTCATTCCCAACTCTCACTAAACAGTTTGAAAAAAGGGCATCATCTCAAGGGCTTATGATTACAAAAATAAAGGATACGGGCAATGTTATAGTTTCCACTGTTTCAAACGGCAAAACAAGCGTGAAACTTGAGGTAAATCATGTAAGAAAGGTAGAAGGAACAATAACAACATATGAACTCACAGACGGTACGGAAATAGAAATACTAAGTCTCACACCTGATCAATTTATAGAAGAGAAAATTAACGCATATAGTGACAGGCGTTACATTAGAGACATATACGACATTTACCACCTGGTTAAATCATGCCGTATACTGGAATCTACCCGAACAAATCTTAGACAATTTTTGCAGAATATTCAGCATCCTGTGGATGAACCCATTCTCAAGTCAATCGTTTATATGGGGCTTGCGCCAACCTTTGATCGCATGGTTAACGAGATAGGGAGAAACATTGCATGAAGTTCATGAAGCAGTTTATAGAGGAGTTCAGCAAAAAGCCTGCCTTTGGAATTGATGAAGTTAAGACGTTCATTAGGAGGAGAAATGCATCTGAGGGATATCACAAACTTCTGATTCAGAACTTGCTTAAATCAGGTCGGATTTACAAAATAACCAGGGGTGCCTATACGTTCTACGACGAAGTACAATATGTCGGATTTGCTTTTCCTCCATTCTACTATGGCCTTGAGGATGCCCTTTCATTAAGGGGATTATGGGAACAGGAAACCAACCCTGTTATTATAACACCAAGAAAAGTGAGGAATGGGATTAGGCAATTCGACTCCCGTAACTATCTCGTGAGACGAATTAAGAGAGATATGTTCTTCGGATATACACTATTGAAATATGAACAATTTTACATCCCGGTATCTGACATAGAAAAAACCTTGATCGATCTGGTTTATTTTGATATAAGAATACCAGATGAAATTATTTCCACCGTGATCAAGAAAATGAATCGGGAAACTTTCAATAGCTACCTGACAGAATTACCGCAATATCTCTCAAACCGGATTAGAATTATTGTTCGCAAAAAGAAATGGTGAAGTGAAAGCAGTTACTCCTTTACGATTGGTGACCATTCCAAGTTGAGCAATAGATCGAAAATATATCTCTTCAGACTGATATGCATCAGTTAAATCTGCACATCTCCTGCCCTATCAAATCGATCATATTAGATCGCCCCTATTGTTTTCTTCTTGTTTTTAAGAACGACTGGGTATTCAAATCCTCATAGTATCAGTTCTGAAGTCCAGTTTCAGTCCAATCATTTGAAGTATTTCCACTCCAATTATAGCTGGAAAATCTATATTTTCGAGAATTATAAATTCCGGTTCAGGAATTATAATCCCATTCAGTTTTAGATACTCGAATGTCAATGAACCATGTAATTCCTTGGACGATGACCCTGGTATAGAAACAGGAATTTCACTGTAAGACATAAATCCAAGTTGTTCTGGTCTAATTCCACTGGGTAATACAGCATTTATGTAGTTACCTTCAGCTCCAGAATCTATCAATGCGGAGAATTTGGCACTCTTGCTTGTGCCCTTTACTTCAATCTGTTCGATGATCAATCCCATGTGAAAGAGTGTCCTTATGTCGGGTTCTCTTTGAATGCCTCAACCTTTCTGGTAGAATCATTTATCACCAATGAGGCAATAATTCCTGCCTTTTGCTTTTTATCCCCAACTTCTATGTCTCTTGAATAGACAACAATAACACTCCAATAGCCCTGATAGAATTTTGCAGATGCAATCCTAGCTGGTCCGTCTATACCCAAATCCTTAAGGTGTTTTTCGACAACGAGTCTCACATCCTTAATATCCATCTGGACTTCCTGATCCATACTATATACATTATTGTGTCTTTAATAAACATTGTTTTGGATTGCCGTCATTAGATTTTCTATCAAAAATGCAATTCGAGAACAAAGTTTTAAGTTTTGATAAATATAATTATCTTCAAGATACTATATTTATGGGTCCGACCTGATTTAGACGTATGTCATATGAAGCAATACCAAGTTGAAATATTAAATGAAAAGCCTTATACCTTAAATTCTATTAGACAAATTATGAGATTCACGGTGGTCCTGGAAAAAGATGAGGACGGGGTATACGTAGCCACAGTTCCAGCTTTACCCGGATGCATATCAGATGGCAACAGTGTAGAAGAGGCTATGTCAAACATAAAGGAGGCTATTCGTGGATTTATAGAGGACATGAAAGCGGACGGAGAGACTATTCCTCACGATATAGACATAATCGGAAATGTTGAACTGAATGCCTAAACTCCCCTCCGTCTCTGGTAAGGATGCAGTAAAAGCTCTTTCTAAAGTTGGATTTGAATTCAGGCGGCAGGTTGGTAGTCATATGATACTGAAGCGAGAACTGGATGGAAAGAGAGTAGCGATTCCTAACCATGATGAATTACCTAAAGGTACGCTGAGAGCAATAATCCGGCAGTGCGATCTTACTGTTGAGGAGTTTGCCAAATTGCTGTAAAATCTCATGAATTTCAAAATCCATAATTCAAAGCAATTGGATTGAGATTAGTAGATCGACTATTCTTCGTCACTGGGCTTCTTTTTTCCTTTTTGAAACATAATCTCCAGGTATCATCTGAAATGCAATGTTGGCTCTGTTCCATGAGTTTATGCTTATTACCGCTCCAGTTAGTTCGACGAGTTCAACCTCGTTAAATTCTTTACTGACTTCCTCAAACAGTTCATCGGTGATGTGATTTTCAGAAATTAGAGTAACCGCCTCAGTCCACTTAAGTGCCATTTTTTCACGGTTCGTAAACTGTGGAGATTCTTGCCATGCATTTAGAAGAAAAATCCTCTGAGGAGATTCGCCAGATTCCATCGCATCCTTGGTATGCATATCTAGGCACCATGCGCATCCATTTATTTGGGATGCCCTTATTTCTACCAAGTCTAGAAGGCCTCTTTCTAGGTTGCTATTAGCCAGGTATCTTGAAAAGCCAAGCATTGCACTATACAGTCCGGGAGACACTGTTTTATAATTCGTTCTCTTAAACATGAAATCCAAAGAGTTATTCCTGATTATGATTTAACAATGATGATGTCGCATTTTCGTTGACGTCCAACTACGGGCTGTAAGACACTGGAGTTCATAAAGAGCGCAAACAATTTATTTTCTTGTTTCGTGGAAATCTATTCTATCCACTTCCCGTTTTCTTATCCACTTTATCAACCAAAAGTTGACAATGTCTAGCAATTAGGCATGGAACTACACAAAATACAGGATGATATCTTTTCAAAGACTTTGTCCTTGATTGGTTTGGTTCCCTATTGTGAGAGAAGACCAACTTCTTAGCAATCATCACTTTTTTATTAGACTTTCGCTAACCAATGGGTATTTGTCAGGTAATCTTGTTAGTCCTACGGCTACGACTTTTCAGGCATTCTTGCGTTATTCTTGTAGCTTATTTTTTAGAGACTTGGTACACTTGGAGTCAAGAATCTCAAAGTACTTCAGGGATGTATTATCTTATGGACTTACTTATAACTGTAAATGGGCCCGACCGGATTCGAACCGGTGACCTTCTCCGTGTCAGGGAGACATCATACCGCTAGACTACGAGCCCTTTAGGGTTGATAAAATAAGGGTTATTTATGTTTTCTAAAGGTTTATTCTTCATCTGGAGGAGCTACAAACAAACTAATATTCACATATTCATATGGCGTATATGGAAAATATCATTTACCTTCATGGGGGCGTTGGAGGGCATACCGACTATTCTGAAAGAGTTCGTGGTTATGCAATGAATTCCATGACAGGAGATTCACTTGAATCAGCCATACATGGAGTTTTGCAGCTGGAAGATGACCCTGATTTCAATGCAGGAACCGGATCTTATCCCAGAATAGATGGTAGTATTCAGATGGATGCTGCTGTGATGACTGAGAAGACATTCGGATCTGTAATAGCAATAGAACACGTTAGAAATCCTGTTCTTGTTGCAAGAGATGTAATGGAGAAATCGCCGCATGTTATGATGTCCGGAGACGGTGCAATTGAATTCGCAAGGAAAATGGGTCACGGATTCTATGATGTATCAACAGAGAGAACCTTGGAAAGGCACATAAAAATGCTAACCAAGATTAAGGAGGGAACTGACAGCCTCAATGATAAAGAAAAATTTATCAGGGATATTCTTGGATTTGGGGAAAGTACAGGTGATACTGTAGGGGCTATTGCAAGGATTAATGGAAAATTCGCTGTTGCTGTTTCAACCGGAGGATCGGTTCCAATGCTCAGGGGTAGGGTAGGAGATACTCCAATAATCGGTTGTGGCTTTTATTGTGGGCCAAAGGGAGGGATTGTAACAACCGGCATAGGCGAGGAGATTGCCAAAAGAATGCTTTGTTACAATATATATAATCAAATAGGTTCCGATTCGCTGAAAAACATACTTGACGATGCAGTAAAGGATTTTGGCGATATTCTTGTGGGAATTATCGCTGTTACACGAGATGAATATGCAAGCTCTGCTAATGGCAACATGTCCACAGGAATCCATATATTTTGAAAAAGGGGCGTGTCAAAATTTATATGCTGCAATCCAATGATAGTGAGATATGGAGTTTGAAAAGTTCCGGACCATGCAGTTCCCAAGGGACATTTATGTAGGTCACGGCGTTCTTTCACAGATCAAGAATATTGCCAAACGAAATATACGTGAGGGAACAGTTGTTATTATTACTGGAGAAAACACCATCAAACTTGCAGGCAATGAGGTCTCAAATCATCTCTCAGACGCATCAATCGACAATCATATTATCGTTACAGGCGGTGCTACATATGAAAACCTTGAGTCATGCATATCGCAATCCAAGGAATTCAATGCCGGCCTTATGGTTGGAGTAGGAGGAGGAAGCAAGATCGACCTTGCCAAGAAAATTGCATATATTTTGAATATTCCATTTGTTAGCGTCCCAACAACACCAAGCCACGATGGCATTGCATCTCCCAGAGCTTCAATTAAAAAGGATGGATGGTCAGTTTCTGAACAAGCTGCAATGCCTGTTTCCATAATAGCAGATACATCCATAATGGTAAAGGTTCCATTCAAATATCTGGCTGCAGGGGCTGCAGATGTAATTTCAAACGAAACTGCAATACTCGACTGGAAACTTGCAAACAGGATCAAAGGTGAGGAGTTCAGCAGCAGTGCAGCAGCAATAGCTGAATATGCTGCAAAGGAACTTATTGAGAAGGCGCATCTAATTCTTCCTGGAGTAGAGGAGTCGGTATGGCTTGTAGTTAAGCAGATACTCGCATCCGGAACATCCATGGCAATAGCATCATCATCGAGACCTGCCAGTGGCAGCGAACATCTCATAGCTCACAACCTTGAAAATCTTACTCCCGGAAAAGCTATTCATGGGGAGCAGTGTGCAATAGGTTCCGTAGTATCCATGTTCCTTCATGGAGGAGATTGGAAATCTCTGGTTTCAACATATTCAAAATTTGGTTTGTCCGTTAAGGCAAAGGATTATGGAATTCCTGAGGATTTAATGATTGAGGCTGTGAGAACTGCTCACAGAATAAGGAAGGAAAGATATACTATTTTAGGAGAAGTAGATTTAAGCAGAGAAGCATCTCAAAACGCTCTCTATATAACTGGAATACTTTAAGGTGGTAATTGTTTATGTCAAAAATTTCGCTCATTGGAGTTGATCAGGCACGGGAGGGTAACATCTTCACATTTGTTACTCCTCTGCAAACGTGCGGGGAATGCAGGATAAAGAATGTATGCTTCAATCTTGAAGCTGGAAAAACCTACCGGATTTCAAAGGTAAGGGAGAAAGTCAATCCCTGCTTTGTTTATAACCAGGGGAAGGTGTCCACAATTGAGGTAGAGGAAGTTGAAGAATCTCTCAATATAAGATATGGTAACAGGCTTCAGGAAGGATCCACGATCAACGTTTCAGGAATGAAATGTGATCATTTGTCATGCCCGGAGATAGAGACCTGCAATCTCATCCATAAGAAGGATTCAATGAAAGTTACGGTTGATAGGATCACTGAAAAGATCGACTGTCCAAAGGGATATGACATGAGAAGAGTTTCTGTAAAGATCCTTTGAAATGTCTCTGAAGATAGGAATCATTGGGAAGCCCAATTCAGGCAAATCAACCCTTTTTTCTGCACTCACTGGAACAGCGGTTGCCATAGGAAATTATCCTTTTACCACAACCAGCACGGAAGTGGGGGTAGCATATATAACAAATAAGTGTCCTCATTTAGAGATTAATGTTCCGTGCAATCCCAATTATGGAAGATGCCTGAACGGAATCAGGGAAATACCCATAGAGATTGCAGATGTTCCAGGTCTTGTGGAGGGTGCAAGTCAGGGAAAGGGCATGGGTAACCAGTTTCTTGACAGTGTGAGTGATCTCAATGCAATAGTAAATCTGGTAAACCCAATGGGCGATGACGGGAAACCCCTCACCCCGGAAGGCATTGAAAAAGCTGCCTCAGAAACAGAGAATGAAATCTTCACATGGTTTGCATCAAGGATTTCCAGAGACTGGCAGAGATTTGCGAAAAAAGAGGATGCAACAGATTCACCACTGGATGAGAAACTCATCACAAAGATGTCTTTTTTTGGGATTAACAGGGAGCAGATTAAGATTGTACTTTCCAGGGAATCTTTTCCACATGCGCTTTCAGCATGGTCAGAAGATGATTTTATGAATTTTTCCAGATCCGTTTTCAAGCACATCAAGCCTGTTATCCGGGTTGTAAACAAAGGAGATCTGATTCATGATGTGAATACAATGGAAAGGTTGCCGGAAATGGGATATTCCATCATAAGCGCTGATTATGAGCTTTCAATATGGAAGGCACTAAATCATGGACTCATTGATTCTCCTGAATCCATAAAACCTAAGGAAAATGCCAGTTCTGCACAGAAAAACGCACTATCCCAGATATCATCACTCTTCTCAAGTGGAAAAATATTGAGAATTTCCAGTATGTTTAGTAGGATAATATACGATTATCTGCAATATATTGTTGTATACCCAGTATACGATGAATCAAAATGGACTGATAAAAAGGGGAAGGTTCTTCCCGATGCTTTTCTTATGAAACATTCATCGACAGCGGAAGATCTTGCCTATATGATCCACACGGATATTGGCGAAGGTTTCATAAGGGCTGTTGATGGTCGAACAAGAATGATACTTGGAAGGAATTATGAATTGAAAGATCGGGATGTTATAAGGATCGTATCAAAGACGAAATAGTTATACTATTTCAATAATACTTTTTAAGTTGTATTCCCTTATCATTCAATGGACCAAAAGGAAACCGCTCTGGGTACAGTCATAGTTTTAATAGGCATTCTGTTCATATTGCTCAGAAATTATTATGTTGCCGTGGTACTCATAATCGTGGGCGGTTACTTTCTTTATAGAGGTATCAGGAGTCCATCAGATGGTCAGATAGCAAAGCGAGCTAATTCATTGATTTATAATGAGATTTACAAAAAGGGTATAGATAAAATCAGATCTGGGACTATGAATGTGACTGAGGAGCAATTCAGCAGCGTTATGGAAAAGATAGCCTGGATATTTGGCAGGCAATCCCTCATGCCGCAAATAGGATTCGATGCAGTTTATCTTCACTACCAGAAGGAATCAGATGCTGCGGAAAATCTTGAGAGACTCCAACGAGAGGGAATAAAAGCCTCAATAGTGCAGGATAAGTCAGACTGGCAAATAATGATTGAATTCAAATAAAGCATGAGATTGGGTAATAATAACTATTTTAGATTGGTTCTAGTTGATTTAATTTAAAACACATATTATATATAATTATTATTTATGCTGGAATTTATGGGTCAACCCAATATTGGAAATACCTTACGCTGTTCCTTTTGTCTTGGAATGAACACTGTTAATGATACAATATGCAGCACTTGTGGAAAGCCTTTACATAGTGTTGCCAGTACCATCCCTGTGGAAACTTATGCAGAAGTGAATAACAGTGTGAGGTTTGATGAAGATATATCAAATACGATTACGGGTTTATTATTGTTAGCAATTGGAACAGCAATTGCCTGGGTACCCATAGTTAAGTACTTAGGCTTAATTCTTAATTTTGTTGGAGTGATCCTCATATTTTTGAATCGTAAAGAGTTCAATTCCAGGCACAGCACATACGTGGTTCTATCCATAGTTATATATGTCACATCTTTTATAACTGTATTTTACTCGTCTTCCACAACAACCGTCGTAGGTTCATATTATTCCTCAGGCCTTGCCCAGAAAGAAACATTGATCATGAATCAACTTAAAGGAGAAATAATTGCTGCCGTCTTAAGCGCAATCATAGGCTCAATAGCCTATTTCTTTATCACAATTGCATTACAGGATGCTTTGGGTAAATTGCTTCTGGCATGCGGTCTAGTCTCCTCATTTATTATTGAACTGTTAATGGGGAGTATACTTTATGATTCCATATCCACAATAGTCAACAATGCATTTTCCGGCGTTACTTATAATTCAGCGCCAATAAAGTCGCTAATAAACAATTTAACAGTTCTATCATTGCTTGGAATAATTCCCGATATACTCTTCGCTGTAGCCTATTTAAGACTACGTAGCGTGTTGGATGATGAAATCATTGCATGAACGAAAAAAATTAATTTTTTCTGTTTTAAAATCAAATTCATCCGGGATTTCTATTTTATAATATGTCTGTTCACAGAAGTAAATTTAAGGGTGCAATTCAATACTTCATAGGGGATTAGATATTATATTCAAACTGATAAATCTGTATCTTTACTTACTTCAATAGATTAATTTTGCTATGATAAAATTATATATATCCTGATTATCAACACCAGAAATTTATGGATAATAAAAACAATGAGCAAACCATTCGCTGCCCCTATTGCATGGCTACAAATCCAATAACTGCTGCAATTTGCGAAACTTGCGGTAAATCTTTAACGGAGGCGCCTCAAAACAATTTAGCAATGGCAGATTCTAAGGTAAACAATAATGTAAAGTTCGAAGGCGATATATCTAATACAATTACTGGGCTCCTTTTGCTTGGAATTGGGACAGGTATAGCATGGATTCCATACATTCAATATTTAGGATTTTTGCTTAATTTTATAGGAGTCATTTTAATTTTCCTAAACAGGCATAACTTTGAATCAAAACATTCTACCTTTGTAATATTATCCATAATTATTTACGTGTTTTCCATTATCATTGGAGTAATTGCAGGTGTGGCCGGTACTCTGAGCATAGTTTCTAGTACTATCACCTCTTCAACCGTCTCTCAGAGCACGATCACATCTGAAATTCAGAGTATAATAATATCAACAATAATAGCAGGAATGATTGGTTCATTAGCTTATTTCACAATAACATACGGTCTGCAAGATGAGAAGGGTAAATTAATTCTGTTAATCGGTATGATTTCATATTTTATTGTGGAAGTCATTGTAGGTTCCATATTGTACAGTTCACTGACATCGACTGTCAAAAGCATATTTTCATCAGGTTCTCTAAACCAATCCAAATTAGAAGCTTTCTCTACAACTATCTCAATATATGCTATGTTAGCAGTAATACCCCTTGTAATTTACGCATTTGCATATTTGAGAATCCGGTCAATAATAGGAAAGGAGGCGGGATATGGGAAAAACGATGATTCTGCACCAGCGTGATTTTTTAAGTGTAATAGAGAGAAAATTGAATATTGCAAATTAAGAACATTGCATCCCAAAAGGATTTATATTCTCCTCTCATTTACCGGTTTACCTATCTCTGATAGTAATTTAAGATCATATTAAAGGTGATTTATTGGCAAATGGAGAAAATGCAGGAACAAAGCTGAAGAACGACAGGGAAAAATTCCGCTGGTCAGACAGTAAGTATAAGAAGAGAATATTACAGCTAAAGAAAAAGAGTGATCCGCTTGAGGGTGCACCACAGGCAAGGGGAATCGTTATTGAAAAGATTGGTATTGAAGCAAAACAGCCCAATTCAGCCATAAGAAAGTGCGTCAAACTTCAGCTTATTAAGAATGGAAGGCAAATAACAGCTTTCGCACCAGGAGATGGTGCAATAAATTACATTGATGAACATGATGAAGTTCTCGTTGAAGGAATAAGGGGAAGACAGGGAAGAAGTAAGGGAGATATCCCAGG
>JAKAYH010000410.1 GCA_021826835.1 Thermoplasmata archaeon
CGGTTCTGGAAAGGTCCTGATAAATGTGGATGCAATGGTAAAGGTATACAATGATCTGAATGCAGATCTTGTCAGTTTCTTTGTGCAAGTGAGGAACAACAGGGATGCAGTGATTGAGAAACTGGATTATGTATTGAATTCCAGGGAACTGTTTTCAAGATATAAAGAGAGGAGTGATGATCCTGCTGAAAATGCATTCCGGTATTTTTACAGGAACATGCTCTCATTCAACGGCCAGGGCAGTTCATATTCGTATTCAACCAAGAAAAATAAATCATTGAAGCTCCTGAAAGCAGAAGAGACGATAAACTCACTTTATGATGAAATAAAACTCTGGACAATAGAGAGACTTGATTTCAGGGATTTAATAAAAAGATATGATTCCGAGGGGACTTTCTTCTATTTTGATCCTCCTTACCACAATATCAGGGGATTATACGACTATGAGATGGAAGACAGTGATTTCATTGACTTGAAGGAAATCCTTGACAGTATCGAAGGAAAGTATCTGCTGAACATAAATGAGGATGAATTCATCAAGAAGATCTTTGGAAAGCCTAACTTGAAGAAGGAATACATGAATTACGGAATAAATGGCAGATTGAGAGAAAAAACAAAGAGGGTCGAATTGTTTTATTTTTCTCCAGAAATGACCAAATGATTATCTGTACTGTCTTGCCTACTGATCCTTTTTTCTCTTTTAACTTTTATCTCGAAGGGAGGGATAACTCGATTTGAAAACAAGTATTCCATTATATTTCTTCTATATTGTCCTGAATGATAGTCAAGGTGTATTTGCACCATTTTTTGATCGCTATAAAGATTGAATATGAACTCTTCTTTGTTGTAACTTAATATCCAAGGCTGTTCTTCAACTTGTTTAAGATAATCAGCTAGTTCTATGTGCTTATTATCATCAAAATATTGATTGTAGAGTGATTTCCCAACCTTGTAGTAAGGCGGATCTGCATAGATGAAAACGTCATCATTCTCTTTTATAATTTTATTCATAAATTGTATTCCGTCCATATTCAAAACTTTGACTCTTGATGAAAATGCTTCTAAATTTTTGATCTTCTTCTTCAAGTTCTGTTTGTTGAATCTACAATCAATCGTGTATTCTGACTGCTGGTTCTTTCCGCCAAGTGGTCCTGCCTTCACGATTCCAGAATATGATGTTCTGTTCAGGAATAAGAAGGCCATTGCTACATCTTTCTCGTTGAATTTGGTTAACGGATTGCCAACCAGATATTTTCGATAATTGAACCAAGTATCAAGATTAACTTGGGCACTATCAACCATTTCGATCAGTTCCTGGTTGTTATTCATGACGACCTTCCAGAAAGCATAGATCATCTGATCTGAATCGTTGATGTATGCTTTTGAGATGATATCCTTACTTAAAAGACCCATAGATATTGCTGCACTTCCTGCATAAGGTTCAATTATGGTATTAACGCATATCTTGTTTGATTTTATGAATTTCTCTATGTAATCCAAAAGAGACGATTTACCACCGGGGTATCTTAAGGGAATTGAAGAGCCACTCATGTTACCATATTCTGTTCTCGGCCTAAACTTTTCTCTATTGAGATTTTGTTAGTATGGTCCTCAAAAGTTCTCTAGCATTGCCTGCAATTTTTTCTACTTCACCTGCACTTGGGTCTTGCCAACTGTTGTGAACAATTGAATTCATATAATTCAGGTGTTCTGATTGGATTTTTTGAAGACTTATTCTTGCATTGTTACTGTCTGAAAATAACTCTTGAACGTGATTTATACAAAATTGAATAACCCGATTCATCCTAATTTCTTCTGGAGATTTCTTCTTATTCTCATTTCTTAATGCTTGTGTTAGACCCCACTTATCTATTCTATATAATAAAGAAGATTCTATCAATGATCTTGCCAGAAGAACCCCTGTCGCTGGTCTATCTTTCATATCATTTTTTGAAAGTTCATATGTTAATCGTATCAACCTATTATCATCCACAGTTATTGATTTGTATAAGCTAGAGAAGTACTTCTCGGGTTTTCTCCCTTTTTTATTGATATCCTTAGGATTATTTTTTGGCGGTGTTTTAATTTTTGAATCGCCATCTTCATTAGATGTTTTTCTCTCTCCATTTGTGGGTTCTCCTTTAGGATTATTACCATTATCTTTATTTTTATTGTCCCACTCTTTCATCCATTCGTTCAATGTGCCTCTGAATGTCTGTTTATCTGTACGAGTGTTAATTTTGGGTTTACCATTTAGATAAAATGATCTGATCAGGTTTTCTAGGACAAAATCCAACTTTTTATTTGGTATTTCTGTCTTCAACTCAAATTCTTCAGTGAATTTTATTATAAAAATATCCAGAATAGCATGCATATGCCACTCTATTAGCGATCCTTCGAGGTCATTTTTGCTTAATATTTCTCTTTCTGACTTGGTCCAGCACGTCATTTGCAAAACGTATTGAAGAAATGAGTAGTTCCTCAGATACTTTTTTACGTCTTCATAATCCTCACCCAAATACTTACAAACCGCTTCAATGCTATTTAGTTTTTTAAATGCGTTATAATCTCTTCTCCATTTCGGTACATAATTCCATTTTTCAATCTGGTATTTAGTATGCCTGGCAGTGATAATTATCTGGGCATCATCTCTACTTGGTGATATTACTACTTCCACTTCTTTTAGGTCTTCTGGTTTAGTTTCAGAATTTTTGATCATCTCTTTTATTTCTTCCCTTTTTTCTTTCGGGATAAATTCAGCATTTAGAATGCACTGTAATGAACACACTCTTCTATTTCCTTCAATAACTTTATACTTATCCGACTCCTTTATTACAATTATATCTTCACCCGGAAATAGTCCTTTTTTTTCTAATATCGAATTTATTAATCCATCTATTTTCGATTCTTCAAAAAGTGCACTTATTATCTCAGTTTTAGTTGCATTATTGCTTAAATTTAACCGAGGATTTTCATTATCGAGTTCTATCTCATTTACATCAATTTTTATTCTTTTCCAGCTTTTCTTTCCAGACTCAGGTATCTCATCATCTATCTCAACGCCTTCTGTTTTTTCTTCCATCTAACACTTACCTCCTTTCTTTTTTCTATTTTCCAAGATATATCGTGAAAGTTCACTATTTATATCATCTGGCTTGATCACTCCAACCTCACTCCACAGCGCTTGCAAAATATTGCATCTGAATCGTTGCTTTCATGGCAATTCACGCAAACTTTTGCCTTTTCCTTGTAGTGCATCATCATCTTCTGGAC
>JAKAYH010000411.1 GCA_021826835.1 Thermoplasmata archaeon
AAGAAGGACATCGGAGAAGAGGGATAGGCAGCAGCCTGATCACCAGAGGTATTGACTGGTGTCGCGATAATGGTGTCAAGAAGCTCAACCTCGAAGTGTTTTCCAGCAACAAAAGCGCAATCGCACTTTACCAGAAAATTGGATTTGTTGAAGAAGGAATCAGAAAAAACCAGTTTATAATCGATGGCCAGTATGTTGATGATGTGTTCATGACTTACTGGATCGACGCCAACAGCAGCGAGAAATACCAGAAATAATGATATGAACTGACGAAATATGCGAATTCTGCAAGATTCCTTCAACAAGTTTATAAATCCGTAATATTACTGAACTTCTATATGAAGTCCATGATTTGGAATATCGACTATTTCTGCAACCTTCGATGCAAGAGTTGCAATGCCTGGCAGGGCAAAATATTCTTTCCTGAAGAACTTATAGATAAACACATTGCTGAAATGAAGAAAAATGGGATCAAGGTTGTATCTGTAACCGGTGGAGAACCTACCCTGAATAAATCCATTGAGAGCATAATGAAAAAACTCAAGGAAAACCATTTCCTGACTCACATTGCCACAAATGGAACAAACCCGTATGTTCTGAAAAAGATCGTACCATACCTGGACGGCATGACAATTTCCGTGGACAGCAACATCCCGGAAGAGCACGACGAATACAGAGGACTCAAGATTTTTGATACTGTGGTCAAGACAATCAAGGAGAATAAGAGCAAGGTCAAGATTCTGACCGCCAATGCCCTAGTAACTAACTTCAATTACTTCAAAGTAAAAGAAATGGTTGAACACGCCAATAATGAACTCGGGGTTCCTCTGTCCATGTGTTTTCCGGATCAGAGTTCTTACTATTTCCAGGATTTTGAAGTTTCTAACAAAATGATCAGGGAGGCTTTTTCATACGCTTACGAAAATTATAACAAGCACATGTTTGGGAACACCAGAACCTATTACAAGGAAGCGGTGGACTACATTGACGGCAATCCAGTGACTCCATGCAGAGCTGGACAGACTACGTATTACACGGATTACAGGGGGAAGGTCCATCCATGCTTCACGCACATGGAAGTTGTGTTGAACAATAAGCCAAAATGGGAATTGTACAATAATAACTGCAACGATTGTTTCACGCAGTGTTTCAGGGAACCTTCAATAGAGAATCCCTTTGAGGATGCAAGGCTTCTGTCAAAGATATGGTGGTTCAACCATGTAACGAACAGGGGCATTAAATCGGATGCGGGGGCAAGAAACCCTTCTGCTGTCAGTTAACCGTAATACGGTTAATTTCTGCACTCTGATCGTGCCTTCTCATTTACTCTGGAAATTGTTGTTACGGATTTCGAACCTCTTTTGCTGTCATGTATTAATGGAATTTCTTGTTCTTTCCGCAGAGTCTGACTTTTTTAGTTTTGATAGAGGGTATTTCAACCAAGCTTATTCTGCGTGAAAATGAATTTTATCATTCATTCTTACTTATGCATATGTTAACATCCAGCTTTGCCCTCCTTTGCATAAATTTATTCGGTGTTAGTTCAGACCATCCCACAAAAGGCGGTATATATCTTACCTTACCCTCTGGTGCTTAACCTTATCAGGCCGTTGAGGAGTAAAGATATCCCCGCGATGACGAATATTATCCCAATCCACGAGAGGAGAAATTGATGACCAAAAACCATGAATCCCAGGGCGCAAATAGACAGCCCAATCGCTATGCTCAAGAAATTCTCGTAAGAAGTTGGTTTCGATTGGTTCGAATATCTCTTTACACTTATGATATCTATATCCTTTTTCTTCTTTAGATTAAGCTTTGAATAGTATTTTTCCACATCTGAGGATATGCTCATCATTTTCATTCCAATTGAAACCGTTCCAGCGAGCATGAGAATAACTCCTGGAATGAGAATCCAGTAATTTGCCGGAGGGTAAAGGGTTTCCGTCTGGGTCACAGTAACTGGAATGTTGAAAGACGATAGCCCCGGGGCTGAGATTGTAAGCCTATAAGTCATATGGTATATTGTATTGTTTATTACCAGGTTGGTTGTATTTGTTATCTGTCCGCCGAATAAGAGGGTAGCAGGACCATATCCAATTGCTTGTCCGGTATCGTTGACCAGATATACGTTGTAATCTAGTGTTAGATGCTGGCTGTCGTCTATGGTAATATATATTGGATAATTCGGGGCCATCGCATAAACGTTTAACTTGTCATTTGGGTAATTGAGTCCATTTCTTTCTATCTGATAGCTGTAAAGAGTGTCCTGAAAGGTCGTCTTGGTAACGTAAGGTTGAATATCATATTCTGAAAAGCTAAGGAGAATTGCACCAGCAATGAGTACGGCAATTATAATTTGTAAAGTCCTGTCTCCCTTTATAATTACAAAACTTTTCTTGAGATTTTGAATGGGTTGGAGTTTCCTCTTTTCTCTGACTTTCACACTATGCACCATTAAGTACACTTTCTGGCAACATCTGGAAGACGTTTTGCCATAAATAACTAAGCAAAACCTTCATTTAAATATTTTTGCATCCCCTAGATGCCGGTTGTCGCACAATTATACCTAAATTCCAGTATTTCCCTTTAACGGTTTAAAAGATGATGTCTCTGAAAAATTTCTTCTGCTCGTAGAAATTAATTCATGTGTAGTTTAAAGAAAATAATAGTTGAGATGCCCACTAGCTTTGAATTAGCATTCATCTTTCCGTAAAGTCATTAAGCAGAATTCCAATGATATCTTGAACACGACTCTGCATATCAAAAAATTTTAATGAATTGATCTGGTTTCATTGGGCACCACATTTTTCCGGGTTTCAGAACCAGAGGTCTTTAGGAACGTTTTGAATATTTCCGGGTCTGAGGACATTGCTCATATTCATAGCGAGAGACATTATTACCGAGAGGTTGACTCTTTGTTTCTCTTTGATGTATTATGGAATCACTGTTTAACTGTGGTAAAGAACACCCATTTAATTTTCAGGATAATTCTCCGGGATGGTTACGTGTAACGCACTTGCATATCAGATAAAAGTTATATAGCAAATTTAGTATTTAGCTTGATTACTTAATGGAACTCAAATATTATATCATTCGAAGACTATTATTGTTGATTCCCACCCTCCTCGGTCTGGTTCTCTTAGTATTCTTTCTTATGAGGATGTTTCCGGATACCTACCTCATTGCAAGATATATAAATCCGAAATCCGGGATACCTTATTCAGTACAAGCAGAACAGGCGAGGGAAGCCCTTGGCCTTAATTACCCAGT
>JAKAYH010000412.1 GCA_021826835.1 Thermoplasmata archaeon
CCGATCTCTATTAGAGAAGATAAATGTACGGAACATGAAAAGAAGGGCTTCGTTCAATATGATCCCACTGAGCCCAACCGCAATATACCTTGAAATTCGACCTCTTGACAGAGAGAAAACAAGCTTCATGTAATCCAGATTTTCTTTCATAGTTAACTTGCTTTTTCCCTTTAACCTGGGTCTAAAAACGTAAGGCACCTCTGCAATTTTGTGGCCAGAGCTGGTTGCAAGAATCTCCAAGAGAATCTTGTATCCTGTGTAATTTTCAATTTTTCTCTTTACAATGTCCTTTCTGAATATGAAGAATCCGGATAAAGGATCACTCACTGATCTTGTTTCCCTGAGCATAAGGTGGGCTATAAACGTGGCACTTTTTGAAACTATTCTCCTGTAAAAACTGAACTTTTCAACCCCACCGTTCTCAATGTATCTCGACGCAATAACGATATCGTTCCCCTCCTTTGCCCTCTGCAGAAGGAGTGGTAATGTCTGGGGTGGGTGCTGAAGATCAGCATCCATTACTGCTATGTAATTACCATCGGAAATAACCATACCATCATAGATTGCGGAAGCTAGACCCATCTTTCCCGGTCTCTTTAAGACCTTAATGTTCTTGTACTTCAATGCAAGTTCTTCTGCTATACTCGCAGTGCCATCCGGACTGTTATCATCTATAACAATTATCTCCATGTCAACTGGTAATTCCTCTAACTTCTCAACGATTAGAGGTAGATTTTCTGCCTCATTGTATGTTGGTATCTCCACAGACAGCTCTTTCATTATTGATCTCCATGCCCTGATGTTCCTGCGTATTCGGAATGACTCATTTTATATGGCATATTAAAAGAAATGAACTATTGATAAGTATGTATCTCCCTTATCAAAAATCATGAATACAAACTTTTCTGATTGCGGTTCCGTGTATTGAAGGATTAACACAATTTTTACTTTACCAGAATCCCCTAATGTATCATTTCCCCATTTTCAGTTGACCCAATCATACCTGTGAACAGCCTGGAATTTCAGAATAATCATAATATTAAAAAGCGAATAAATACATTTTCCCATTTTTTAAATCTTCAATATATATGCCATTACCTCAATGTTTCCATGTCATCCACAAACTCTATTCAGGAGATCCCATGATTGCATTTATTTTAGAGTGATCATTAATATTATTGCCTATAATGCATTGTGGTTGCATGGAGACTTCTAAATCGGAAGGCAGGATTTTTACAGGAATCAAGGTAGATTTGACAGGAAAGATTGCGCTCGTGACGGGATCCAGTTCCGGGCTTGGTGCTTCCATTGTCAAATATTTAGCCAAGGCAGGTGCGTCTGTTGCTGTTCATTACCATTCTGAAAAAACGCAGGCAGAATCCATAGCACAGGAGATCATAAAGGACGGTGGAAATGCAAAGGTATTCGGTGGAGATGTTTCCAATCTTGAAGCAGTTCAGGCTCTCTTCTCTCAGATAGATAAGGATCTTGGGCCAGTTGATATCCTTGTTAACAATGCAGGAATAGATGGAAAAAGAGCAATGTGCGGTTACGATAACCCGGCAGACTGGGAAAGGGTTATTGGGATAAATCTTCTTGGGCCCTATTTCTGTGCAAGAGAAGCCATTCTTAGGATGGAGAAGAAGTCCCATGGAGTGATAATAAATATAACATCAGTTCATGAAACAATTCCATGGACAGGATATACCGCATATTGCGCTGCCAAGGCAGGTCTTTCTATGTTTACTAAGACACTGGCACAGGAAGTTGCCGATAAGGGTATTAGAGTTGTAGCAATTGCTCCCGGTGCCATAAAAACACCAATCAACAAGGATGTCTGGGGAAACCCTGAAACTTTGAAGGATCTTCTGAATAAGATACCAATGGAAAGAATGGGTGAAACAGACGAGATTGCAAAGGCAGCAGTTTTCCTTTCAAGTGATCTTGCAAGCTACATCACTGGCACTTCCCTTTTTGTAGACGGTGGAATGCTTTTATACGCTGATTTCAAACATGGTGGATGAGTCGTCAACTCTTAATCATAAATTATTCATTTTCATTCATTCTGCTTGTTTTCTATGTTTAAGTACTGAAGATTTTTCACAATAGATCAACCTTTCCTTCAAGCGAGGCAAATGCAATGAGATCTCCATGTTTTAATTAACATAACCGGTTTTTTCGCCAAAAAGTACCCTGGGCATATAACTATTTATTTTCGGTACTATTGTTATTCCAATAATTGAATAGACCAATGGTGTTGATTATCTGGAATTAGCAGCCTTTTTTATTCTAAAAATAAATTAAGTGTATAAACAATGCCAATCAAAGAAATATGTAGATTTTTAAAATACCAGTCAATTATACCCGTATTACAGAGCGGAGGTTGTCGAGCCAGGTTAAAGGCGATGGATTCAGGGTCCATTTCCGCAGGGATTCGCCGGTTCAAATCCGGCCCTCCGCACATTTAGATTTATTCATGTGAATCTTATTTCTACAGTAATACATTTCCAACATTAGGAATCGTATGATAAACCAGTAACCATATCCCATACTGTTAAGAATTTTCAACGGAACGTATGGTATATTCCTCTTTGCACTAATTTTTAAATTCTATGCCTCCTCAGGCACATAATCAAAGCGTAATAACTTATAGTTTTATCAAAAGATAACTTGATCGGAAACAATTTTTCATAGCAGTGCTATATTTTAACCTCATTTCACTGCATTGGTGATTGATAGATTCTCATACAATTTCAGTCCTTCTGATTGTCTAAATAGGTTGAGAGACCTTTTTTGATGATCATGTGATAGAGAGATTGACTTATATAAAAAAGTATGAAATATATTTAATAGATTTCAAATAATATTATATTAGCAGATTTTCCCAACACGTAGGTATTAAGATGGTGAAATACTAAATGAGCATGTTGAAGACCTTGCTAGGACAAAGAAACCTTTCTGTTTAGGAAAGGTTTTAGATCTTCCACCTGACTATGACTTCATTAACTATCTCTATGAACCGTATTTTACTAAACTTGTGGACAACAGTTTCACCTTAAATGAGGGGCGATATTGAAAAAAAGCATTGAAGTTCCGAATAAGACAAATCAAATTCTGAATGAACTTGTGAAACGTGAAGAACTTTAACTTGAAATTGATTTAGCGCTTCATTCAGTAGCAATATCAAATCTAAGGTTCCCAGTAGATGAGATCTAAGTCCAAGAAGCTCAGAATTAAAAGGAAAAATTTGGTTTGTCAAGGAAT
>JAKAYH010000413.1 GCA_021826835.1 Thermoplasmata archaeon
CTGTGCGGTTGTATCCTTACAGGTTTTAATGGTAAATGAATCTACTGCAGCACTGTCATTATAAGGATCTGTCATATCAATAATTAATAAACTTATATTATGCCAGTCTATTCTCAGATCTATGTGGGATAATGCCCTAGAATCAGAAATATCCTTTAAATTAATAAATATGGCAATTGTCGAACAAATTATGAAAGTTTCGATATGCCACAATTTAACAGATAAGAAACGGACACAGGTTAAGATAAATCCAAAGATCTACTATCTTTTTCTTAACCTGCAAATTCGCAGTAAATAGAATTGAGGCATAGTAAATTCAGGAAAATAATATTAAAATAGAACAACATGGGGATAGGTTATGAAAAGGATTAGTTCTTACAGTCCTCTCAGAGTCAGTTTTGCAGGGGGAGGTACGGACATATCGCCATTTTTGGAAAAATATGGTACCAGTGTGCTGAATACAACAATAGACAAAGGCGTTTATGTGAGTTATGTCGAAGATTCTTCTCCACTCGAGATCACGTCCAGAGACTTTTTGAAGACAATAGTTTTTGGTGCAGAGAATGGCTCAAACTTTCAGGAGAAGATTATGGAACTATTTATCAAGAATGGAATAAGCAAGGGAAGAATATATATAAATGGAGAAGTACCTCCGGGCTCGGGATTAGGATCATCAAGCGCAATGGTAAACTCAATGATAAGAATAATTCAGGAAATAAATGGTGAATACTCCGGCACATTGGATCTGGCAAAAAAATCCTATGAGACCGAAAGGCATCATTTCAATATCACTCTTGGGATTCAGGATCCATATGCGATTGCAGAGGGCGGGTTCAAGTATATGGAATCTGATGGAAGTTATTTTATGTTCCAGCATCTTGAAGATAGCCGGATAATGGAGAAACTTGAAGAAGGAATGATAATAGCCTACACTGGAAGTACCCGGGAAAGCTCGGAGGCTTTGAAGGAACAGGTTATAAAGTCTGAAAGAGGCGAAAAAGATATTTTAGAGAATCTCAATCATCTTCGGCAGATTGCAAGGGACCTGCTGAAATCCAC
Source organism: Thermoplasmata archaeon (assembly GCA_021826835.1). Next base: position 1,060 of record JAKAYH010000413.1, read on the forward strand.
CGAAGATTCAAATTGGGCCAATTTTTGCAGAAAAGTCAACGAAGGCTGGGAAATTAAAAAATCTCTTGGAAAAAATATATCCGGTGAAAAGGTAGAAAAAATCATAGGAATAGCCATGAGCAATGGTGCCAAAGCTGCCAGGTTACTGGGTGGAGGAATGCAGGGGTTCGTTCTAATACTGGCAGAAAAGACTGACGTCTGGCGCATCCAGAATCAATTGAAGATGCTTTCAGAATTCGTATTGAGGGTATCACCCTCTGGAAAGGGCACTCACCTTTTCTCATTCTAATATTTCGGGCATATTATCAATTATCGTTTTAAGAATCCTGAAAGTGAGGCCCCATATTATAATATCATCTATTTGGAAAAATTCACCATGAGTATCGTCTCTTTTTAAAGTCATGTTATGAATATTATACCATCCACCACCTACCATCTCGTCATTCGGTATAATCTGGATCAGGTTGTTGATCTTAAACACGAAAGGTTTCACATTCAATTCCTTATATCTTGCAGGATGAAAAACGTCCATCTCTGAAATCTCTACCAGTTCCTTCCTGTCTATTCCTGTTTCCTCCTCAAATTCTCGCCTGGCAGCTTCAAGGAATCCTTCTCCGTCCTTTAAAAATCCACCTGGAAAACTCACATCGCCTGACCACGGATCATCATTCCTTTCTCGCCTTTTCATTAATATAACCATACCATGAGAAAGACATACTGCCACCGAAGCATTCATTCTCATAATAGGCCTATAACTTCCTCAACTTTTTTACCCTTTTGCAGGCCCAGCGATTGGCCAGCTGTGGTTGTTTCCTCTATAGTAGCCTTCATTATAGACTGGCGATCTTTAACACCCCGGACAAGCGCTGCAGCATCTCCTAGTTTTTCGGCTGTTTGCATATTCAAATATTCACACATTACGTAGCCCTTTCTACCCTTAATCATCACAATTGGTGCAGAGTACATATCTATTTTTATAAAATGAACATCCCTCTGCTTGTCAATGGTTATCTCTTCTATCATAAACAGAACATTCTCTAAAAATATATAATAAAACTGATCTTGAAGAGCAATATATAAATGAGCCCTTTCCATATTGTAAAAACCATGAAGGGGCAATCATTTTCTGTCAGTTCATTCACCAGACTAGAGCAATTCGTGAGAAAATTCCTTATGGGCGCGAGAATTTATTTCCCCGTTCACTATAAGTAACCTGAATAGTGGAAATCCTCCATGAAAGCAGTAATAATTTTACCATTTTCTGTACATCATCAACATGGATAGTAAAAATTTTTATATCCTGTTTCCTAAGGGTAAAGCATATTGACGGACAATGACTTTGATGTTATAATAATTGGTGCGGGCACTGCAGGTTTATCGGCCGGTGCGGAACTGGAAAAGAATGGAGTTTCATACATTATTTTAGACAAGAAATCTGAGATTGGTATTCCGGTGAGATCTACCGGAGCCGTGTCTCTTGAATGGGTGAAAAAAATTGGAATGCCAACTGTTCCTAACATTGTATCTTCTGAAATTCAGAATATGAGTTTCCGGACAGAGTCAGGGAAGCGAATAGATCTAAATTTCAACAGGACGGTAGGGCTGGTGTACGATTTCACAAAATATGAAAAGTATCTTGCATATGAATTTTCAGGAAAGAAATTGAACATTAAGCTAAATACACGTGTAAACGAAGTATCCGGAAATGAAGTAAAAACTGACTCAGAAACATTTACTGGAAAGAACATAATATTTGCAGCAGGGCCTCAATCAAAATTTGGAGAAAAATTAGGAAAAAATCAGGCTTTGGTAGCATATGAGGAGATAAGAAAAGTTCCAAAGAGAGAGGATTTTCAAATGATTTTATGGTTCAGCGACAGAGTTCCAGGCGGATATCTATGGGACTTTGCGGAGTCGGAAACCTCAAGAAAGATAGGTGTTTGCTTTTATCCTGGAAATGGAAAGCAGCCAAAGGAGGTTTTATATGAATTCGATGAAATATATCCTGAATTAAAGGGAGACATAATATCCACGATGGCACATCAGATACCATTAACAAGGCCAGTCGAAAGGGTTCTTAAGGGCAACTACCTGTATACTGGTGATATGGTAAATGCGGTACTAAACACAACCGCGGGAGGGCTGCAGGGAGCATTCTGGACAGGCAAGCTGGCTGCTCAGAGTATAATTGCAGGCAATCCTTC
>JAKAYH010000414.1 GCA_021826835.1 Thermoplasmata archaeon
GTGTTATTCAGCATGCACTGAATCACTTGGTGCCTAGAATCCATTGCTTGAAAATGACGCGTACATTTTAAATATGTAAAATGAATAGAAATGAAAACATGGAAATTATTGAACCAGATTCAAGAATAGCTGATTTGGTAGGATTACTATATATGCTGAACTATGTATTCAAAAGTAAGACGGATCTTTTTGAGCTAGAAAAGGAGATGGAGGTTGATCTGGACGACCTCATGCCAATTGTGTACACCGCAAGTTCATTATCATTCATTGGTACCGATCAGGGAGATATTTGGATAACAGAAAGCGGAAAGAAATTCATTGGGTCGGGACCAAAAGTAAGGAAAGAGATGTTAAAATCAGTTGTCAAGGATTTTGAACCCTTTGCAACCGCTCTTAAAATGAAGGAGTTTCAACTTGAAGATATAAAGGAAGAGCTTGAAAAAAACGGTATTCAAAAGTACAACAGCCCTTCAGGATTCCACAACCTTGAGGTTACCCTCATAGAGTGGGGTGTTTATTCAGGATTGATCAGGAAGACCGAAGATGGCTTTATAGCCGCCTCTTGACGAGGTTCTTCACGTTTCCAAAAGCGTAATATTGACCTTTCAGGCTGAGTATATTCCTTCTTCAGCAACATATTTCTTTCTTGCAAGATCCATCATTTTACGTGTGAATAATATTGAATAAATCGCCACTATAATTGCGAATATAAAAGAGCCCCAAGCTGCCAGTGCGATATTCCCATTTGCAGTTGCTTGATCAATGATCTTCATTAGACCAAACTGAACCGTTAATGTTTTCCCCCCAGCTATGTGAGGCCAGTATTCACCGATCATTAAGCCTCCCCATGCGCTGTTAATCGTGGACGATATACCTGTTACAAGGTACGGGAAAGTGGATGGAAGCACGATGTATCTTAATCTTTTAAAATAGCCCAAATTGAGATTTCTCATCAATTCTTCATACTCAACAGGCATTGCTTTAATTCCCATCCAGAAACTGTAAAATACATAGTAAAAGGTACTTATAAATCCCAATCCAAGAACAAAAAATTCATCTGTCAAACTGCCAAATGAGGAGGCAATGAAAGGATAAACCGCAAAGAAGAGAAATGGAAAATAAGTTGGCACAGGATATGCGCTAAATCCCTGTATTAAAGGTATTGCTGCAGATTCAACCTTCCTGTGCGTTGCCATATAATAACCAAAAAATATTGCAAAAGCTGTGGAAACCAGTGTTATGATTGCTACCCTAATATAGTCATAGAGAAGATTGACCAGAAGATATGGGGTCTTTCCTATGAGGTAACCCCATTCACCCATGGAAATTGATGTTGTAATCTTAAAAGTCTCATAGAGTAAAAGTACAAGAATGCTTATTCCAATAATGGCGCCAATAATTGCATAGTTTCTCTTTTTTCCCTCTTTATAATACAAAGTTTCCAGATCAACATTCTTTCTTCTGTTTATTCTATTATAAGTTGCCAATTTTCCAAGGGGATTTATTGATGCAATAGCGGAGAATGTTGCGGATTGCCTGAACCTGGGTTTACCCCTTCTGATTATGGGAACATCTGTATCAAGTGCATATTTTGCCACCGCCCTTTTAGCGATTTCCTTTAATGTGATAACTATGGCTGCAACAACTATGCCTAGGACGATGAGCGTAACTCCTATGAGAAAGGTATTGTCTGCAGCAACATACTTATCTAATATTGATCCGACTCCAAACGTTTCATAAGTTGTAATGCCAATGCTGAAAACCTCACTTACCGTGATATAGAAAAAACCGTCAGAAACGCTTGGAAAAAGATTAGCTGCAATTCTTGGTATGGAGAATGGGATGTATACAAATCTTAAACGCTCAAGCAAAGAATAGTTGTAATTGTCGGCAACTTCCACCATCTCCTTGGGGATCGTTTTGAAAGCCTGATATTCACCAAGCCATAAGTTCCATACAACTGCGGTAAATACAAGGAAATCAGCAGCTAGTTCAACGCCAAGTTCCCCTCCAACATTTGTTATAAATATAACCAGAACTATTGGAAAAAAGGCTATTACCGGTACCGATTCAAATATTTCACTGATTGATATGAATATGGATTCAAACCATCGGTTTTTGATTGCAAGGTATGATAGAAACCATCCTGACACAATTGAAAAACCAATCAGACCAAGAACTCTTCCCGAGGTTGCCAAAACTGCGAGAATTATTAGAAGGATATCATTCACTGGTCTTCACCTTAGCCTTGGTCAAATAACCATATAGAAGATCGAGATAATGGTCGAATTCAGGTTCTCTTGGGCTTCTAGGTCGTGGCATATTAATATCAATTTTTCCCACTACGGTCGCAGGAGAACCATTCAGAACTATTACTTTGTCGGAAAGTTCCACGACCTCTGTGAGGTTGTGCGATACCATAATTACTGATTTTAACTTTGTTTCTGTATTAAATAGAATACTGTAAATATCCTGCCTTAAGCCTTCGGCAGTAAGTTCGTCCAGATGAGCAAAGGGTTCGTCCATTAATAGAACCAAGGGATCTGCGGCCAAAGCTCTTGCAACGGCAACTCTCTGCCTCATACCTCCGCTCATCTCCTTTGGAAAAAGTTCCTCGAATCCTTGCAGTCCAACGATTTCAAGGGATTTCATTGCAGTACTCTTAACCTCTTCCTTGGACAATCTCTTGTTCTTCAATGAGAGCATTACATTTTCAAGGGCATTCATCCATGGAAATGTAACAATTGACTGGTGAACCATAGCCACAAGAGGGGTGGGTCTCAGTATGGGTTTTCCCTTCAAAAAAACCTGCCCTGCTTCAGGTTCTACAAAGCCTCCAAGTAATCTGAGGAGGGTGGATTTACCTACTCCCGATGGACCGACAATAGAAGTAAACTTGTCTGTGTCTATTGAAAAGTTAATATCGTGAAATACTTTGAATCCGTTTTCATACCTGAAATCGAGGCCCGAAACCTCAATCGTTGTTCCAGGAAACCACCTTTCTGCAGTATCTAGTTATTCTATATAGAATGTTACATTGCTCCTCAAATTTGCGAAGAAACTTCTTACAAAAAATTCCTTGCACTAAAAAAATTAGAATTGTTATTAATCGTTGTTTAAAGCTTCGAGATCCTTAAAAACTTCGTCATATATGCTGTATGGCTGTTCCTCAACTTTGATCTCGTTGGACATCTTCAATATATTGTTTCTTATGTATGCCCACTGGTTAATTCTCCATGTTTTCCCCTTGCTTATG
>JAKAYH010000415.1 GCA_021826835.1 Thermoplasmata archaeon
GCAATGTGGAACGGAGGACGAGGCAAGATCATTCTGGAAGAGATGGTATAACTGGGCTTCACATTCCAGGCTTGAACCAGTGAAGAAGGTTGCAAGAATGATCCGCAATTATCCGTACGGTGTTCTCTCATACTTTAAGCACCATATCACAAATGCCATAGCAGAGGGATTGAACTCAAAGATTGCAACGGTGCAGAAGATGGCTTACGGATACAGCAATAAAGAGCATCTTAAAACTGCAATCTATTTCCATTGCGGGAATCTGCAACTTTATCCAGGATACATTAAAAATAAGGAGGTATCAATATGTTTAATATTCATGCCACAATATTGTCTAAAGAACCAAAAAATGATGTAACTCAACATCAAATTCACATACAACTACTTGCTCATAATGTAAACCAAAATACCTCCATGATCAAATTTATATACATTCTGAAAATAAAAGCTTGTTCTTATGATGAGTGGAGCTAAGTCTTCTTTTCAGACTCCAATGACCATTAAAGAAATGGTTACAGAAATTGGAGAAAACCACTATTTTCTGCCTGCTATACAGAGAGAGTTTGTTTGGAACCCTGAGCAGATCGCTAGACTTTTCGATTCAATTATGAAGGGTTACCCTATAGGTTCATTTCTTTTTTGGAATGTCAAAGAAGAGAATGTTGCAACTTTTGATTTTTACAAATTCATGGAAAAGTACCACGAAAGGGATTATTATAACAACCCAAAAGCTGAATTAGACGGAGTAAAAAATATAGGTTGTGTGTTGGATGGACAACAGAGACTCACATCATTGTACATAGGCTTAAGAGGAACATATGCAGAGAAGCTACCAAGGAGAAGATGGGATGATCCTAACGCGTATCCTGAAAAGAGGCTTTACCTTAATCTTCTATCTAGGGCCCCCTTAAATGGAAACGATGAAGATTTATACGATTTCAAATTCCTAACTGAAAAGGAAGCATCCCACAAGGATGAGAAAACTTATTGGTTTAGAGTGGGAGAGGTCTTGAACTTCACAAAAGAAGCAGATGTTAACAGATACTTGATTAAAAACAAACTAATGAGCTTAGAGGAGGAAAAATCAGATTTTGCTAATGAAACTTTGTTTGATTTATTTTCAAAAGTACATAACGAGAGAATAATCAGTTATTATCTGGAGGTGTCTCAAGATATCGACACAGTGCTGAATATTTTCATTAGAGTAAATAGTGGTGGTACTGTTTTAAGTAATTCCGACCTTTTGCTTTCAATTGCCACTGCCAAATGGAGCCAAATAGACGCTAGAAAAGAAATTTTCGATTTAGTGAAGAACGTTAATAAGACTGGTGATAGATTTAACTTCAATAATGATTTCGTTCTGAAATCCTTCTTAGTCCTTTCAGATATCAAAAATATCGCATTTAAGGTGTCTAATTTTACAAATGAAAACATGGAGTTGATGGAGAACAAATGGGAAATTGTAAGTAAATCAATAAGACTATCAGTGGAATTGCTGGACAGTTGGGGTTATAACTGGCAAACATTGACATCTAATAATGCGGTCATACCTATTGCCTATTATTTGAGCAAAATAGGAAACCCAGATAATTTTGTGTTATCCAGTACCTATAAAAAAGACAGAGAGAGAATAAAAAGATGGCTAATACTTTCTTTAGTTAAAAGAGTGTTTAGTGGTCAACCGGATAATGTATTACGATCTATAAGAGAACTAATAACTGACGGCATTTCAGAATTTCCTCTTGAAGAAATAATTGATCAATTCAAAGGAAGCAACAAGACTTTGATTGTCCAGGAAGAAGATGTGAACAAATTGCTGGAACTTGAATATGGCAATCCGCAAACCTTTTCGATATTAGCTCTTCTATATCCAAATCTTGACTATAGAAATAAATTCCATATAGATCACATTTTCCCTCAAAAATTCTTTAAGAATAAAGAATTGAGTAAGAGATCCATACCGAAAGCAGAATGGGAGGATTTTGCTATCAATCAAGATTATATTGCAAATCTGCAATTACTTGAAGGTATCCTAAATGAGGAGAAATCTTCTCAGGATTTCGATAATTGGTTGATCCAAAACTTTCCAGATGAGTCTAGAAGGAATGAGTACAAATTGAAGAATTATATTCCTTTAGATTTTGACCTGAAGTTTAAAAATTTCCTAGATTTCATCGATGAAAGGGAAGAGTTAATCAGATTCAAACTGATGGAAATTTTAGGAGTAAAGGAGACTTCGAAGGAAAACTCAAATCTATTCTAAAGGGCAATAATAAATTCATTACCAACAATCCCTTATCCTTTTATCACCTTGAAATATTTCTTCTGATAGCACCTTTTATAATTGTGTTACATGTTTCCAATTAGGGTACCTGACCAATATTAATTGCAATAGCTTAGTCGAATAAAATAGTATATAAGGAAAAGTGTAAAATATGCAGGAAAATAAAGAAGAAGAGAAAAAAGAGGAACCTAAAGATTTGGATACATGGATTGACAACAGGGTCAAAATCATGATCAACTCAGATGGATACTATGAAGCCATACTTAAAGGAGAACTTAACAAAGGCCTTCTGATAGAGTCAAAAGGAAAGAGGGTTTACCTACCTTATGAATCGGTAATTTCCATTGAGGAACTTTAAATCGAAATGAAGTGATTATTACAGACCAGTCATAGTGGATTATCCAACACTCACTTAATCCTCCTAACTATAACCTCTCCATTACTCTCGTAAAATCCAATATGATCCTTTTCACCAACATTCAGTATTTCAGCAATTTCCTTGGGTAGTGTGATTCTTAGGGATGATCCTCTCAGAGAAGCTTTGGTTACTGCAATTAATCTTTCTTTCGTTAGAGTGGTAATTAGCAGGATATTCTGGAGTAAAAAAAATTTACAAAGAGTGAGTTTGACTTAGGCGCTAACAAATTTAACTATGCGAACATACCATGTTTTTGACCGGCATAAGAAACAATGAACAAAACAATAATAGCTCCAACAATTACGCCTACCAAAAACTGCGGACTTGATAAGAATTGCTCGACAGCGGATATGAATCTAAGTATCGGCGGGATAGCGAGATAATAAAACAGGATGGCGGCAACAAATAATAGAACCATAACTACAATTCCACCCAAAGCATGACCTTCATCTTTCATATTATATCACCTCCCATATCTTCCGACATCCCTAAACCCACTAAATCACCTAACAGTCCTCCAACAAATGCACCAATTGGAT
>JAKAYH010000416.1 GCA_021826835.1 Thermoplasmata archaeon
TGCTGCAAAATTAAAATTATTATTTTCATAAAAAGCAATTGAAACGTTTATTATTCCAATGCAATCTCCACATATAGATGAAAATAGAAAACCCGGAGAAAATGACGCTTACTGAAACTGCTTATAAGTACATATTTGAAGGAATTCTTAATGGAAAATACCGGGCGGGTCAATCTATTAGCCCGGATAATATAGTCAAAAGCCTCAACATGAGCAAGACACCTGTGAGAGAAGCTTTAGTTCAACTGGAAGTCGAAGGCCTTGTCGCGAGGAATGGCCGTTTCTACAACATCATATTCCTTGAAGAAAATGAAGTTATGGAATTGTATGAAATAAGGGGCATACTTGAATCAGAAGCAACCTATCTTGCTACGAAGAAATTAACACCTGAAGTGATAAGCGAACTGAAAAATACCCTAGAAATGTTCAAGCGGGCGAATCAGGATAGTGATCCTGACCCCATGAAACTTGCAGACCTTAACGGCAAGTTTCATTCCATAATAGCAAAGGCGAGCGGAAACCGCTATATTGCCGAATATACCATACAGATAAGGCTAAAGCTGAAGGTTATTCGAACTGCATTGTTCAGCAGCAATGAAAGAAGGCTCAGTGAAATAAAGGAGCATGAAGATGTCATTAAGGCCATGGAACAGGGAAATGCTGTTGCAGCAAGGGACCGGATGAAATCTCATGTGACAGAGGTCATAGAATACCTCAAGACAAATGTCCTGAACCGGATATACTGATTGCATTTTGCATACAAGATAATGCCGGACACACGATCTATATGGACCGTATTGTGACCATCGTGTCACCGTGGTGGGCTTTATTTATTAAACGCGGATAAAAAAGTAAACTATCGCCAAGTGGCCTAATGGTTTACCTTAGCACCGCAGTTTGGGCAGAACTTCATTTCAGATTTCAATTCCGCACCACACGTCTCACAGAGAAGCGGTACATACTTGGGTCCCTTCAAAGCCTTTTTCACTGATGATTCTTGTTTCTCACCATCAGACTCGATGACGGATGGTTTGTTGGAAATGCTGGGTTCCTTTCCAAAATACGCCATTCCAATATTGGTTTTGGATGACTTTGCATTGGCCAGTTCCACTTCCCTGCGATGGCTTTCCTCTTCGTGCTTCTTCGAATCATCCTCATAATGTCTCCTTGCATCGCTTACCCAGCGGGAAATTTCTTCGTGCCACTTCTTTGGATCGGAAAGCAGGAATTCATATTTCCTGGGAGTGCCAGCATCGTCATATTCCACTGTGAGGTATTTCTTTGTGAAAACCTTGATCATTGGGACCGAGGTGGATATGTTCTTGAGTTCATAAAGCGGAACATCCATGTAAGTCTTTGATGAAGAAGCATGTAGAAGGCTCCTCTTTCCTTTCTTCTCATATATGAGTCTCCTGTCTGTAAGGTATAATGTGCCATCCTGGATTTCGGCATCCCCTTCTTTAAGAGTGGACTCTTCCTGAATTAACTCGTGTTCATCAACGGCGTAAATAGGCATAGTTTCCTATAGATATTATTTAAACTAATAATCTTTTTTGGGTTTTTCCATTTCCACAAGATCAGTTTCAGTTTCCTTAGTTTCTTCCCTGTACCTTGAGGAAAGCCTCTTTGGGTTGAAATTCCTGATAATATCCAGTAAAGTCTCAAATGAAGTCTCCTTCATTCCTATTGCAACCAGGAAATATATTCCAAGAGAAAGTATGGACAGAGGAGCAAGTATGAATATATCCTTGGGTGTAACAAAATGAACCATCAGCAGAATGAAGAGGGCTTGTGTGCCAGCTGGAACCATGTGCCTCATAATGTAAAGATTAATTTTGACAGATTCGACTTTTGCCACCACCACACGATATATGATTGTGCCAACAAGGGTTGCCACAACCATGGCAACAGGTGCGCCTATCCAGCCCAGGGAGAAATACCTGAAGCCAAAAATGTTTGGTGGAACGAGTAAAGCAATAAGAAGAATGTTGAGCAGTACCATGCTGGTGTCTATTTTTGCTATTGTTCCCGTCTTGGACCTACTAGCTATGGCAGAAGCATATGGGGAATTTATGGCAGCAAGATAAGCCCTGAATGCCAGAAGTGAAAGAATGCCGCTGTACGCTATATAAGCCTGGTTGAATATGTTCATCACGTATGATGCAAGAACAATCAGAATAATTACGAAGGGTAAGATGTAAAGGGAAATGAGGTTCTCGAAATCATAGATTGAACGGTTATGCTCTTCTTTTCCTGCATGAATGCCTCTTCTGATGAGAAGCGGAAGGAAGAACATGGAAAGAGAGCCCGCAAGGGTGCTTACCACAGCAGATATCTGCTGGCTGGAAAAGAATGCGCTTGTTGCATTAGCCTCCCAGAAGAACTGAATTACAACCTTGTCTATGTTTCCGTTGATTACTCCAACTGAAGTCACAAGAACCAGTGGAAGGGCGATGAATGTATATGCCTTGAACATTCTCCTTGTGGGTCTGCTGATTTTCCATGGCCTTCCCATGTACAGTGAAACAATAAAATAAACCAAATATGTGAAACTGTAAGTGGCTGAAAGATAGAGGGCCGCCATATAATCGGGGGATGAAGAGCTTGAAAATCGGATTATGAATGCAAGCATTATAAAAATCGAATTCCGGAGAATCGACTCTATAAGAAGAGGTATGGATGCCCTCATTGATTTCATGGTTGCCCTGAAGTATGCATTAGTAAATCCAAGGAAATTCTGGAAAAAGTAATATGGTATAAGCGAAATGATGATCCAGTATTCAATGGGTGATTGGAAACCCTTATGGAGAACATTCGTCCATACAAAGAGGAAAGCAAAGGTCAGGGCAATAAAAAGAAATCCCAGTACAAGTTTTACTGATAGATAAGTTCCATTGCAGACTCCAAGGTCTTCACCCTCAGATATCTTTATTGTGTGTGCTGTGGAATATCCCAGGTCGCTGAACAGGGACAATACACCAACAAAGCCAATACCAGCGCCAACGAATCCCCAGTCTACTGTACCTATGTATCTCAGGATGAAGAAAAGTCCAACGTAGCCAAATACAGCACTTATGATGTTCTGTATAATAATTATGGGTGAACGCTGGGCAAACACTGTTTGCAGTTATTTGAATTGAAAAATTAAAGGTTACGCTTTAAACACTTAGTGTAATTGGTTCAGATTAATCCAATTAAAAGTAGTTAAAAATTGG
>JAKAYH010000417.1:0-441 GCA_021826835.1 Thermoplasmata archaeon
ATCGACACTGCTGAACCTGAGCAACAAATTTGTTACTACCGTCAAAATAGGCTGGGGCCTATCTCTTCTTTGCGACCAAAAGTTCCTTAGCCGGAGGATTTCCGATTATAGACAATCAGGTTTTTGTGTGAGTAATGGTGGTACCCTGCTGGAAATAGCTTTCTCAAAAGGAAGGTTAAAAGAGGCACTTCATAAGATAAGGGAAGCTGGCTTCGATACAATAGAAATGAGTGAGGGGGTTATCGATTTGCCACATGGAACTAAATCAGAAATACGTGACTTCGCAAGATCAGGCGATATGCACCTTGTTGTGGAAGTTGGCCGCAAGAATACTAAAAACCAGTTATCTTTGGACGAAACAGTTGAAAGGATACAGGCAGCAAAAGATCTTGATCCGGATGTTATTATAATAGAGGGTAGAGAAACCGGGAGAGGAGTCGA
>JAKAYH010000417.1:451-3199 GCA_021826835.1 Thermoplasmata archaeon
GTCGAGATCTATGACATGAATGGAAACATAAAATGGGACTGGGTTGAGGAAATATTAAGGAATATTGATCTTCCCGAAGTGATGTTTGAGGCGCCTGATGAAGTGCAACAGGCTGAACTTGTGATCCGTCTTGGTGCAAAAATAAACCTTGGAAATATCTCTATGTCAAGCGCATTTGCCCTGGCCAGTCAGAGGCTTGGCCTTCGCGGTGATACATTCGGTATCAGCACTGGCTCAGACGAAACTACTGGAGGACCCGCATCAAAATTTATACTTTTTCTATTACAGCAAAACGGGCCTATGGATCAGGGGAGGATAGCAGGTATTACGGGCCTGTCAAGAAGGACTGTCCAGAATGCGATTGGTAACCTGATTGCCGACGGTAGGATCCATGAGAGGCCGGATCTGCACGATATGAGAAGGAAGGTATACTCAATAAAGTAATTCCACCGACTTATTCGTCGCAACACTTGGTTTTTATTAATGCTCATTACGAGATTCCATATCGGATTAAGATGCATCAATTTAACCAAAAATATTAAAAAAAGTTAATCTTTATGAACTCTTTAATTTTCCCACGAATGGTGGCTTAAATTTCAATAAATTACAGTTTTGAATTTATCCCGTTCACAATATGCATGTTAAATTTTACGAAATTCAGGATACATCGAAAGTATGATATTCTCTTTGCGCATTGGATATTATCAGATGTTCCTGAACAGATTAAATGAGATTTCCAGATTGAAGCAGATCTATGCTAGGGGTGACAAACAACTGGTAATAGTCTTTGGTCCGCATGGTTCAGGAAAAACTGAACTCCTAAAGCAGATTATACCACAAATGAGATATATCTATCTCGTGCCTACGGGATATAATCAGAGAGACCTGGTCCATAACCTGTGGGTTCAGATAAAAAGATACGACAGTAATATGATTCGTCAGGAACCGGAAACTCCGAGGGATCTATTTCTTGCTATCCAGGGAATGGCTACCTTAAGCAGACTGCTTGTAGTTATAGATGAATTCGATTTTGTACAGAGATTTGAACCTTCTTTCATACATGATTTCAGGATGTGGTGGCTTGGGCTAAATGCTTCAGCTAATCTTATGATAGTGCTCATATCGCCCATCTCAAGCGTTTTTGATTCGATTTCAAGGAGGGATAAACCGGATAGTGTTCTTCCGGACCTGGTTATTAATCTGAGTTATATCCAGTACAAAGATAGCCTCCCCTTAATGGCAGGCTTTCTCCCAAAGGATGCAGTAGCAACTTATGCCGTGTTTGGAAAATACCCATTAACATTATCAAGGATTTCTGGTGAAGGTTCTCTGATTGATAGGATCAAAAGTGAGATCCTGCATCCTGACGGTTATCTCTTTGACCTGCCACTAAAACGGATCAGCGACATGGGTAAATACATGAACAAGGCCAAATCCATTCTGGAAATGATATCAAAAGTAACATTTACCGCAGAAGAAATCGCGAAATCCATGGGTGGAGAAAGAGAAGAGGTTTCCAGTATAATATCCAAGGTTTTGTATCCCAATGGTCTGGTCGAAAAAAAGAGGCCGGTGCTTGATTCCGTGCATGGAAGAAATTTCAAATATTTCATAGAAGATAATTTTAATAGGTTCTGGTTCAAATTTGTATCGCAATACAGGAATGATCTTCTGCTCGGGAACTACGAATCTACGGTATCTTCCATTTTGTCAGGATTAAATGATTTTGTTGCTCCAGTCTTCTCCGAAATTGCCCTTCAACACCTCTCCATGATATCAGGTGTAAATTACAACCATAAAACAATTATCGGCCAATGGTGGAACAAGGACATAGAAATAGATGGAGTTGCAGTTAGTAACGAGGATTCTAAGGTTTATTTTATGTCAGCAATCTGGTCCGATAAACCTGTTGAAAGGGATGATTTAACATCGCTGATTAGAAAAGCTTCAGAGTTTCCATGGAAAAAGAATGATCGAAGGGACATTCTGGTTATATATTCAAAATCAGGTTTTCGCTTTGAAACCGACGAGGCAACTCTTGTGAACATAAATAGAATGCAGCATGATCTTGATTTTAGGAAGCTAAATTGATAAAATTTGTTTCTTTTTTATCTACCCAAATCTAATAGATTCAATGTTTATTTACAAATAACTGTTCACATTATTCGAGAGATTAAAACCTTTGAAGCATTCATGCCGTTATCATCGAACATAGTTTCCAGTACTTAAGCATTGCAGTTACAAACTGTTTTTAACACATAGTATAATGGTTTTTCCCCGAGGAGGTGGATGATCTGGTATATGTAGTGGAAAGAACGCATTTCAGAAATTCTCCATTTTTCAATTTAGTTGACTGCCATGTTTGTCCATTATATTTTGCACCCTAATTTTTTATTTCTGTACATCAGTGTTCTCTGGACGTAACATATTCATCTTGTCCAGAAGAGGTAATGCCAACAACACGTACTGACTCTTTCCCGCACGCTAATTATTCGGTTTAAACCGAATTGCTCCGGCCGGATTTACTACGCTTTGGTTTGATTGCTTATCCACCTCACCGGCTGGCATGAGCCTTCACTATAGGGTGATTTATCCTGGGAACTGTCTCCCTGAGATCACCCAATATGTACGTCTGTTTGGCTGGGATAACTTTAGGTCATTTATTAGGTTAGATATTCCTCTAACAGATCTGACTATTTTTAAAATTATCCCCTTACATGCAAGTCAATAAACACGATGTGTATCCTT
>JAKAYH010000418.1 GCA_021826835.1 Thermoplasmata archaeon
ATAGAACCGCATATTTTAATTGATATAATAGATTTTTTCATCACATAGAAACATGGAAATGATCACAAATTACCGGAAACCTGCAGATTAGCAAGTGATTATTTATCAGAATTCGAATCGTTGCCGTGGAAATGCTAAGGGATAAACAAAACTAAATCATTAAGTTCGTAATTTGGAATCATGGAACTAATCCGTACTGGAAAAGTCAAGGATGTTTATGATCTTGGAGATAGGTTGCTTTTTAAGTTCTCAGACAGGATATCTGTTTTTGATAAAATAATACCAGTGAATGTTCCGGATAAAGGAGCCTCAATATGCAAAACATCTGCGTACTGGTTCAATAAATTAAATCAAATTGGAATTAAAAATGATATGATTGAAGTAAAATCCAGCAATGAAATGGTTGTGAGAAAATACAGGATCAATGAAAGCGGTGGATCTAAATTCTGGGTTAATTTTCTAATTCCGTTGGAATTTGTGATAAGATATTATGTTGCTGGAAGCCTCCTTGATCGAATCAAGGCAGGAAAGGTTGATTTTCGTGACTTAGGCTTTAAGAGCATGCCAAAGTCAGGAGAACCTCTGGATCAACCATTTTTTGAAATGACAACTAAATTTGAAAAAACTGACAGGCCTCTGAGCATGTCAGAAGCCACGGAAATAGGCGGTCTCCACAGGTATGAAGTTCTTGAAATTAAAGAGACCATACTGAGAATTGACGATATGATTCAGAAGCAGGTGTCAAAAGGTGGCCTGATACACGCAGATGGTAAGAAAGAGTTTGCAATGGATGCGGAGAGACAGATCACAGTAGTGGATACCTTTGGAACTGCAGACGAGGACAGATTTTGGGAGGCTGAAGATTACGGGAATGGAAAAATAATCGAAATATCGAAGGAAATGGTCAGGCAGTACTATCGATCGACAGGCTATCATGATAGGTTATATGAAGCAAGGGCGAAGGGAATCAAGGAACCTGAGATAGAAGCACTCCCTCCTGATTTAATAAGAAAAACGTCAGATCTTTATCGTTCGTTATATACAAGAATTACCGGTGAAAAATGGGTTGATTAAAATCCCATCTCAACATTTCTTTCCAGATTTACCCATAAATGATGTTCAATTTCATATGCCCAGAGGGATTCGGGAATTTCAAGAAAAACCTTTGAAGGAACTATACTTACATCCTTCTTACTTTCGTTTTCATCCACAGGAATCCATTTTCCAACACCCATCATCACCTCAACATCATTGGACTCTCCTTTGATTACAACCTTAATGCATTTATCTGTGGACAATAATGTCCTTAAAATGCCTCCTTTTCTTGCTTCCACAATTCTGGCCCCTCCTAATTTTGTTTCCTGGACCACAAAACCTTCATCCTCAAAGAATAATACTATCAGGTCCTTCAGCTTTTCAACATCCACGTTCTTTCCGATATATTGTCTTTCAGTGTATCTCATAGAGGTAGATTCGGATTAATATATAATATTTAATGTAATAACAGGTATATGGATTACTCACAGGGTCTTTCAAGAATATCCTCAAGAATAGGAAAAGCCAGCAGAGTCATATCAATAGATCTCGAAACTCTCGTAAAAGACAGATTCCTTAACGATGAAAGAGTCATAGCAATTTCCTATGCAACCCTTGACGAAAAATGGGACGTTAAAATTGCAGATCAAACAAAGGAAAATGATGAGATTGAAATTATGCAATGGCTGAACGACATAATGGAAAGTTACTCTCCAGAAATCATAATAGGGTACAATCATGCATCTTACGACATACCTTTAATGCACACAAAGATGCTGAATATCCCATTTGACAAGCAATTGTGGAGTCTAAGATACTATTTTGGAACATCCTATGTCCTAGATATGATGTATGTTTGCGCACTTCATGGTATGTATCTAAAGGGTGAATATAGAATACGCAGCCTTAAAAATGTGGTCAACGCACCAGAATACAGGGAACTCAACCTGGTAAGGGCAAAGGATCAGATTGAAATCGAAGGAATGAACAAAGGAGAGGCAATAGAATGGCTGTGGAAAAACGACAGAGAAAAATTTAAACTATACTGCAAGGGAGATGTTCTTGATTTGATAACTCTATATAAGTATATCTTTAAGGGAAATCTTCAATAGATCAAAGCAGTCCGTACTTCCCTGCTATATTCTCAACATTTTCAACGTAATCTTCAAAGATCCTGAGAATATCTCTTGATGTAATTATCCCACTATATTTACCATCCTTGCCAACTAAAATTCGTCTTATCCCGTTTTTGCTCATTATCACGGTAACTTTTCTTGTGGGTGTTTCGGGTTCTACACTCTTTATTTCTGTACTCATTATCTCTCCAAGCGTAATATTTCTTGGATCTTTTCCATTAGACAGAACTTTGCTCACAAAGTCCCATTCTGTAGCGATACCAGATATATTTCCTCCATTTCCTATAAGGACGAAACCTCTCTTTTCAGAAACCATTATTTTAGTTGCTGCTTCGACAGTAAGATCTGATGGAAGCACTTGAGGCAATGAACTCATTATGTCTTCAGCAGTTAAAACCATAAAACGTGATAGTTATGAAATATTTAAATGAGTTGCTGTATGATATTATTTTATGGTAAAATTGCAAGAAAAATTAAAAAGTATTTAATATGTATTGTGAATTGTCAGTATAGGAGTGAAATTAATGGAAAAAGTAATGGAAACTGGAACAACTACAGTGGCGATTACACTTAAGGATGCAGTTGTGATGGCTACAGAAAGAAGGGTCACTATGGAACATTTCATCGCACACAAGAATGGACAAAAACTCTTTCAGATAGATACAAAAGCAGGCATGACCATTGCAGGCCTTGTAGGGGATGCCCAGGTTCTGGTCAGATATATGAAAGCTGAATTGGAACTATACAGGTTGCAGAGAAAGATAAATATGCCAATTTCCGCGGCAGCTACACTCTTATCGAACATACTTAACCAGACCAAATTCTACCCATATATGGTTCAGATTTTAATTGCCGGTATCGACACAAAGCCACATGTTTTTTCAGTAGATGCGGCGGGAGGATCTGTTGAGGACATTTATGTTAGCACAGGATCAGGTTCCCCGTACGTTTATGGTGTTCTGGAATCCACGTACAGTCCAGATATGAAAATAGACGAGGGTATAGACCTTGTAATAAGAGGCATAA
>JAKAYH010000419.1 GCA_021826835.1 Thermoplasmata archaeon
TGCATGGTCACTGATATTATGGATTTTCGGAGAGGGGTTTGGGGGCATTTTTCAAGCTGGATCCAGTTTTCTGTCCGGATTGCCGGGCTCAGCCCTTGTCTATTTAATAATATCAATCTACCTGCTTCTGGTCATCGCTGGATATGAAATAAAATGGGTAATACCTGTTTTTATGGCTGCTTTATTTTCAATCTCGTTTATTCTCCAGGCAATACCTGCATCACAATTCTGGTCCGGGTACTCACTTTCCAGAATCCCATACAATTTAATATTTTTATATCAACCAAGGTTTCTCTCGGATTCGTTTTTATACTTCACCAATACTTTCATAACCTACGACTTTTATTGGAATCTGTTTTTTTCAGTTTATTTCGCTGTATGCGCCATGGCATGGCTTTATCGCCCATTTTTTGCTGCATTGTTGACAATACCCATAACACTGTTTTCATGGTGGGTAGGTCAGGATTTTGGAATTGTAAGTGGTTACGGTACTGATCCAAACAGTGGATTGCCTTTATTGATTATCTGTGTATTTATTTTAATCTATACCTTGCCTTCGAGGAATTATTTTCCTCTACATGTTCTAAAAGAACAATTATCATCAAAAATACAGTGATAGTCATTGTCAGACTTAATATTTAAAGCATAATAATTAATAGAGTCTAATGATTGATTTCTCATGAACATTTTTGATCCTCTCATTGAAAAAAATGGCGGAAATAAGCTTTTTCTTCTTGGCAATGAAGCAATTGTCCGAGGTCTTATAGAGGAGGGAGTGGGTTACGCATCAACTTACCCTGGGACCCCTTCAAGTGAAATCGGTGATATACTATATCAGGTGCACGAGAAAGCGGGAATTAATTTCGAATTCTCTGTAAATGAAAAAGTAGCAGTTGAAAGTGCCTTTGCAGCTGCTGCTTCAGGAGTGAGATCATTCGTGTTCATGAAGCATGTTGGCATGAATGTGGCCTCTGATCCAATGATGAGCATCGCATATACTGGAACAAGAGCAGGTATGGTTATAATGACTGCTGACGACCCTTCGATGTTTTCATCACAAAATGAACAGGATAACAGGAATTATGCCAGGCTGGCACATATTCCATTAATAGAACCATCAAACCCTCAGGAGTGTAAGGATTTTGTAAAGTATGCATTTGAATTGTCTGAAAAATACTCTATTCCAGTAATATTCAGAACAACTACCCGTGTTTCACATCAGAGGGGGATGGTATTACTTTCCGATGCTGCCGAAATAAAAAACAAGGGTTATTTTCAAAGTAACAAAAAACAATTCAATGCTCTGCCTGTAAATTCAAGAAGATTAAAGGTTGAGCTTCTTAAAAAAATGGAAATGATAGAAAAAGAGGGAGAATCATCACCACTGAATTATGAAATAGAAGGGGAAAGTTCACTTGGAATAATAACAAGTGGGATATCCTATACATACTTGCAGGATTTAGGTAACGATTACAGCCTTCCCCTCAATATTCTGAAATTATCACTTACTAATCCTGTTCCCAAAGAAAAAGTAACTGAATTTTTGAGGAGACACAAAGAAACAATAGTGGTTGAAGAACTTGATCCTATGCTGGAAAACGATGTTATCAGGATCGCACAGGAAAATAAAATAGAAACTACTATTCACGGTAAGAACACGGGAGAGTTACCAGCATACTATGAATTTAACGAGGATGTTGTTGCATCGGCAATACTTCCCCTCCTTGACATTTCACCACCAGAGGATAAATCATTCAAGGATTCTTTACCTCAAAGACCTCCTGTTCTATGCCCAGGTTGCCCTCACAGGTCTGTTTATTATTCAGTCAAACGAGCATTGAAACTTTCTAACATAAAAGATGCCATATTTTCTTCCGATATTGGCTGTTATTCACTTGGAATTTATGAACCGTATGAAACTTCAGATTTAATTCTCAATATGGGATCATCGGAAGGGTTGGCAAATGGCTTTTCCAAGGTAACAGATCAGCCCATAATTGCTTTCATAGGCGATTCCACTTTTTTCCATTCAGGCATACCTCCACTTATCAACGCAATACACAACGGAAACTCGTATAAGCTAATAATATTGGATAACTCCACAACGGCAATGACAGGACATCAGCCAAATCCTGGGATCGCTGATGCATCAAACGGGTTTAGTGAAGTTAATATTGAAGAGGTTGTTAAAGCAATAGGTGTCAAAGATCTGGTTACTGTTAATTCTTTTGATGTTGGTCAGGTCCTGAGAAGTGTCACCGGTGCACTTAAAAGAGAAGGGGTTTCTGTAATAGTCGCCCGCGGTGAATGCGCCATACTCAGCGATAGAAGAGCCAAGAAAAATGGCACTCTGAAACTATACGCGGTTGATGAGTCAAAGTGTAGCAAATGCATGAACTGTGTGGAAAATTTCTCCTGTCCAGCCCTATATGTTAGCGAAGGACAGATAAAAATAAACGCAACACTCTGTGACGGATGTGGGGTGTGTGCTGAAATTTATGTATGTCCGTATCAGGCAATAAAGGTGGTAAACCATGAAATATAATATTATAATAGCTGGAATCGGGGGGCAAGGGGTTGTAACATGTGGCAGTCTCATTTCGAAAGCGGCAATAAACAAGGGTTTAAACGCAATAATGTCAGAAATCCATGGGCTTGCCCAGAGAGGCGGATCTGTGTCGGTAGAAGTGAGGCTTGGCGATGTTCATGGCCCTATCATTCCAAATGGCGAAGGAGATCTGTTGATTGGATTAGAATTCATGGAAGGAGTAAGGAATATTCCAAGAATGAAAGATGGATCAACGGTTATATTGTCCCTTGAAAAACTGACACCGGTAAGTCTGAGTATGAAGGGAAAAGAATATCCCAATCTGGATGACATACTAAATGAGGCAGCTAAGCGCCTGAATATCTATGAAATAGAGGCTGAAACCATAGCTCTGGAGGCAGGAGATAAAAGAACCTCAAATTCTGTAATTATGGGCTTTATCTCTGCACTCAACTTAAGTGGATTATCGGATGAAGATTTCATTAATGCCATAGATTCAACGTTTTCCGATAAGACAAAAATGATCAATCACAGGGCCTTCGAGTTAGGTGTTCTTGAGAAAACAAGAGCTAAGCTAAGACAGAACAATATTGAAATAGACAAATACATAGAAGAAATGGATAAAAAGCTCTCAAAGAGATCGGA
>JAKAYH010000420.1 GCA_021826835.1 Thermoplasmata archaeon
ATGCAATGTTGGCTCCGTTCCATGAGTTTATGCTTATTATCGCTCAGGTTAGTTAGACGAGTTCAACCGCGTTATACTCCTTACTTACTTCCTCAAACAGTTCATCGGTGATGTGATTTTCAGTAATTACAGAAACCGCCTCCGTCCACTTGAGTGCCATTTTTTCACGGTTCGTAAACTGTGGAGATTCTTGCCATGCATTTAGCAGTAATATCCTTTGAGGAGATTCATCAGATTCCATCGCATCCTTGGTATCCATATTTAGTCACCAAGTGTATCCATTTATTTGGGAGGCCTTGGTCCAGGATTGTCTTTATCGACAGCAGAGGCGTTAAGTGAGCTTGGTTTAGAGTAAGCATCTAAGGGGTTTCTTATTTTAATATGCCTTGAAAAAAGTGGTAAGTTATCTAAAAAATCATCCCTAATTCTAGATCCATCGCTTTCTGACCTTATAGTTGGAATTGAGGAATACATCAAGGAAATTGAATGCAAGAATAAGTTACATTCTGCATTCAAGAAACATCTAACTAAAACTGAAATACTAAACGTTCTAGGTAGCTTATTTAAGGGCAACTTAACGGAATCTTTTACGATTCAGAAGTATGTGAAAGACTGCATTAAAAACATCATACCAGGTATGACTGATGATTATCTTAACAACATTTTGGATCAGCCAGAGGTAATGGATTTAGTAAGAAAGAATATACCAGAGACCAGAGAAATGCTAAAGGGAATATCGGGCGATATTAAGAAATCCGGTTTTTACGTTGACTGGACAGGATCGGATTACAGCTATCCCGAGGTTGATAAGAATACCGTATTGAATATGCTAAGGTTTCTAATCAGCTCAGTAGCTGCACTAGTTGAAATTATGGAAATATATCAGTTAAAATTGCAGGTCCAAGTGAATGTCATTGGTCTTACAAGAAAGCTTGACATTTTGAACGAACAGTTAAAGTAACTTTTTGAAACCTATGGCTTCTCTTCAGGTCGACCCGATCCAAGTTGTTGATTAGTAAGACGAGTTTGCCTCTGGCAACAGACATAAATACCCCAAGTTAATTTTCATTCATGTCTGATATTAATGACGTTGCTTTTTTCTTTAACAGAAAGGCTTCTGAGTAGACCGCCACTGGACTAAGTGTGGAACGGTATATTAAAAGACAGGGGAAAGAAAGACTGGCAGATGAATTCAGGTCAGATCCATACTTCCTAGTAGTATGTGAGTTTGCAAATAGGGTTAGTACTTTACAGTTAAGATCCAGTATATGGAAAGGATTTGAAGAGGCTGCCGGCCTTTTGTTCGGAGCGCCTCTTGTGGGAGCTACAGATATTTTAGTTGGTGCAGTAGAACTTGCATGCGGACACAACGTTCGTGGGGAACGCTTACTTAAAGGAGGCACGGCGATAGCTGGGCTCTTTATTCTTGGAGCATTGCTCAGTCCCAAGTAGAAATAAGCTAGCCAACAACTTTGTATCCAATTCTTACTTTCTTTAAATCTAAGTCCATAATCTTATAGGTTTTGGATTCTTGATGATCTATAAACACCAAATCTCTAGGTGTTCTTAATTTAATGTCTATGGGTTCAATACCAGACACTTGCCTGTCTGGTTTAAGAACTAGGAATCTTTGTCCTGAATAATTATTGATTATCCAATCACCGATAGCATAATCGATCAATTCGGGTGAAATCCGGTTATATGCATATTCTTCCAGTTTAGATAAAATATTAGTCAATAACCCTTCATATAAACCATAGTCTGGAACAATCCTAAAAAGATTATCCATGTAAGGTTTTGGAAGTATAATTCTCTTGCCTTTAAGTTTAAGGAAAAAATCATCTATGGACTCTGTTTTGGTTTGAATACACTTGACATTTTTGTCTACGGTTATGCTTTCCACTGCCTTCCAAGGTATTTCCCGGTGTGCACCATTTTCAAATTTCAGTTCCAAATTAGTACCTATCCCTGAAAGATAGCCAGAGACCCTTTCATTTTTTAAAGCAACAATCAGTTTAATTCTGGCATCCTCTTCGGCGATATATTTAGAGAAAGCCCAAACTAGCAATTCCTTTTCGATATTAGACTCCCTCCAGATTATGACTACAGCAAGCAAAAGAATAAGCACAATGGATATCACGCTAATGTATATACTGTGGGAGAGCGTACTCAAGGGATTGGTATGGTTTAGAGATAACAATGAAATGAAAAAAGCAAGAATGGTAAATGCTATCAATATCATAGATTGCCGAACAATGAAACGTAATTTTGAAACGGTTTCTTTTAAAGAAGTGAAAGTGTAATTTTTCCCGTCTTTTTTTAACATAAAAAGCGAAAAAATATCTAGCAAGCTAAAGAATGCGAATACAAACAATAAAGAAGAGATGGCTAACGGGACATACGATATAAAATTTGGAATAAAAAGTGACATTATAATCGATGTAATAATTGTGGAAACCATAAAAAAGATGGAAAAAAAAGTCCTATCGGCAAGTGACAATAAAGATATGTCTAATTCAGATGGATTTATCTGTTTATAGAAAGACGATACATAATCGTTTCCTCGCCTGATTTGCCCCAAAAACTCTTTTCGAGCGCGTGTACTGTTGATATTGAGAGCATTTGAGACACCATTGATAGTGGCTCGAAATTTTAATATGAATCCTAAAATTGTGAAAATCGCCGCAAGTATCTCAATTAGATTAAATAAGTTTAGAATTGACAAGTTAACAGTCAAAATACTATGAGGTTAAATAGTTAACCCCATAAGCATTTCACTACAGGTTTTATATGCTTTCTAAAAGTTAAGAAGAGACTTTAATTGGTTGAGGTCATTATCACCCAAACTAATCCCATTAAATTGCATGAAAAAGTGCGTGATACATATTAAAAATCATCTTTTAGACTAAATGTCTTTCAATTGAATTTTCCATATATGGGCCGAAATGTTGACTCAATTTCTGTTCAAGAGTTCTATCTAAAGTATATCTTTACCTGTTACGACACAAATATCATTGGGTCATTACTTTAGAATGATAGAAAATAAAGAGCACACCGTCTCCTTTCTGTGGATTTCCCGGAAGAATACTTCTAAATCGCTTCAGGTTGCAACGATGGATGTAGGAATGAGATTTATGCCTAAACGATGGATGGATCAAACTAAAGGCATTCTGTAATTATCATGCCACT
>JAKAYH010000421.1 GCA_021826835.1 Thermoplasmata archaeon
ATCTCTTCCTTTTCATATTTGTTGGTATATACAGAAGAATCGTTTTTTTGATAGTTTTGCCTAATGTTCATCACGAGAGATTATTCAATCCCTTTTTAAGGGCCCTTGGTCACGATTTTCGCACGTGATAACATCTTATGATAGTTTGTGATTTGAAAGGAAATTAACATAGTTGGACGTGTTCAAGTTTATTTAAAGGGGCCAGTGAAACAGCTTTCCACCGACTATCTTGATGAGTAGAGATAAGGTCCCCGATTTTACCCTTACCTGTTCTTGATATTTTTCCTTCTCTTTCGAGAATGGTCAGAGCAAATCCAATATGCGTCTTTAGAGTTTGAGGTTCATCTGGCTTTATTTGACTACTTTGCGAAAGTAGATTGTACGCTTCGTTCCCGCTGAGTCGCTTATCTGAAGCTTTTACTGAGTTGAGAACTTTAACAATTAAATCAGGAGGAGGAGTCAGTGGAGGTAAATCCGTTTTATTTTGTTCGGCACTATTTTTTTGGTTTCCGATGGATTGATTGCCCTTTTTCCATATTTTTTTTACTCTGGTATTGGCGGCTGAGATGTTTAACTTAACCAGAACGTATCTTTCAGGATTCAATGGTTTGAGTGGACCTAAATGTCTCAGTACTTTAGTTTTGCCAACCTTTTTAACGGGGTCCCATAGGTATTCCACTTCCTGAGCGTATTCTCTTCCCCTTATTTTCACTATCCTCGTTGACATCCTAAGTAGTTTTTAAATATAATTACATAATTTACCAATTGGTAAAAATATGTATTCTACTAAATTCCGTCCAATGAATGAGCGGGAAACAGTCACTACATTGACTGATAAACTACCAATTCTACTGCCAAACATGAATATAGAAGACATATCATTAGAAGTACCAATAGACAAGCGGAGTCGTGCTGATGTTATTGTTAAAGTTCGGATCGGGAACCTTAAAAAATACCTACTTATTAAGGTTAAATCCAGCGGAGAGCCAAGAATTGTCCAAAGTTCCATTTATCAACTCAAAAAATTGGTTGGACCTGATAAAGGAACATATCCCGTATTTGCCGCCCCTTACATTAGTGAGAGGTCAAGGAAAATTTTGGCTTCAGAAAACATCGGCTATATTGATTTAATAGGGGATGTATATCTGAAATTTGACTCAGTTCTCGTTGATCGCATAAGCAACGCTGAGAGAGAAACAGAAAGGCGTCTCAGTCGAGGTATATTTGCTAACAAAGCGACACGCATTATTAGAGCAATCCTTAATGCTCCGAATAACAGATGGAAGATCACAGAACTTGCCAATATATGCAGAATGAGCCCCGCTGGAGTTTACTTTGTCATAAACCAGCTTGAAGATAAAGGCTACATCTCACGGGAAAAGGACAAGAGTATTAAGGTTGTAGATTCGAAAAGACTTCTAAAGGATTGGGCATCAAACTGGACAGTTGAAAAAAGCAGATCAACTGCTTTTTTCTCTTTTGCAAAAAACCCGGAAGAGATAATATCAAAGGTCGTAAAGGCTGGAGATGAACTGAATTTAAAATTCGCATTCACAGGGATGGCCGGGGCCTCAATGGTATCACCATTTGTACGGTATAATGATGTATGGGTGTACATATCCGGAGACATAGATGATTTGGTGAAGAAACTTGACCTCAGACCAACAACTTCAGGAGCTAATATTAGGATTTTTGAACCCTATGACGAAGGCATCTTTATGGATTTTAGGGAGATCAGGGGGGCAAAAGTAGTCAGTGACATCCAACTGTATGTAGATCTTTTCACATATCCCGCCCGTGGGCAAGAGCAGGCAGAAAAGATTCTTGAGAAGAATATCAAGGTGGTTGCTGCATCCTGAAGACACGTTTTTCATCTGCTTTTGAAGATCAATTGATTGCTACATCTAAAGGTGCCCTCGTTGAGTTGATAAGAACGCTCAGGCCTTACAAAGAGGCAATCGTTTTGGTTGGAGGTTGGGTGCCATACTTGCTATTGGAATCTCATAAAGCCCCAGAAGACGCTTTTAGACATGTAGGTTCAATTGACATTGACCTTATTGTGGATCCTAATCGTGTAAGTGATGACGAATACCAAACAATTGTAGAACTAATAGGAGAAACTGGTTGGGAACAAGTGCCTGGTAAACTGTTCACCTTCGAAAGGAAGATTAGGGGAAAAGATGCTGTTGACAGGGATATAACTGTGGATTTTCTAACACCTCAACAAAAGAGCGAAGGAAGGGGACATCGTCATAGGGGAGTGCAATCTGATCTAAGGGCCCGCACTATGGTAGGGGCAGAATTGGGTTTACAGCATAATTTCTTGTACCGCATGAAAGGAGAGATGCCAAATGGTGTTGAGACGGAAATTGATTTTAAAATGCTTGATGTAGTCGGTTGTATAGGCACGAAGGGTATTGCGCTGGGAGATCGCTATAAACACAAAGATGCATATGACATAGTTTCTGTGCTAGATCATTACGGTAATGGGGTGAAGGAAGTAGCTGATGAATTTGCGCCCTTCTTAGAAGAATCACAGATCCAAGAATCCTTGACAAGATTGGGCAAGATGTTTTCAAACGAGAGATCAGAGGGTCCACTATTATATGCAGAGTTTTTGGAGCCGCTTGATAAAGAGGAAAGGGATGTTTTTGCGCAGAGAGGTTACAGGCTCGTTTCTGAATTCTTGGCAAAGCTGTGATTGCATGCCTGCTTATCAGACTGGAACTTGGAAAATCTATAATGGGAAACAATAAGTGGTTTTTCCACTTTTTTTAATAATAACATTTGGCAGACTAAAATCTGGATTGGTTATTATGGCAATAGGCTTTGTTGCAAAGTATGAATTTTTACAGAAGGCTGGGGAAGGGGTTGAGAGAATTCCATTTCTTGCTAGATGTTTCGCTGATTTCTCTGTACACTTCAATCCCTAATGCTCTTCCGGAATTCCAATGTGCATGTTCACATCTTCTCGCTTTAACAAGACCCGATCAACATCACGTGACTTGAAAGAGCGTGGAGGGCTTCTATATGTTCCGAAAATGCTGGAAGGGAGAGATGCCTAATTCTGTAGCAAGTAATATGCGTCAATATCTTTGCAGTACCATCAGTCTATTCGATACCCCAAACGGAATTATCTCTCCACGTTAGTCCTCAATCATTTTTCTCAGGACC
>JAKAYH010000422.1 GCA_021826835.1 Thermoplasmata archaeon
AGATCTATCCATGGGACCTCAAGGCATGCTGCCACGATTGTCATGACTGCTCCGATGACATATCCCACGTCCTCAAGCTGTATGGGGCCTGCAAGTGTGGGGGAAGTTGCTCCGACTGCGAAATAATTCATCCCGAACTGTGTCTGGTTATGTGTCTGAACCTGGAATGTGACCTTGTGGGACTGGTTACCAGTCAGGATAGAGGGCGATATGACAAAATTGAACGAACTGTATGAGGATGATACAACAGATGGAGAAGCAGAGGTGAACGGAGATGCTATCGCCCCCAGGACTGGACCGCTACTTCCAAACACATAGGATATGTTCATGGTTTGGTTCTGTTTCAGGGTTGCAAGAGGTGAAAAAGAGGATGCATTTCCCGTCCCAAGTGAGATATTGTATTCACCTGGGTAGCACATGGACAGATAGATGTTCTGGTACACATTAGATGAAAGTTCTCCTATAGTGAGATTGGTTGTGAGGTAGAAAGTCTGGATGTAATTTGTCTCGTTTACTCCTGTTGCATTTTTCGTTGTGTATGTGGGAAGATAAGCACCACATAGCAACCCTACGAACTTGCTTTGAGAATTGGCATATGAGTTACTGAGAGAGGTATTTGAGACTTGACTTGTAGTTTCTAAAAAATTGCTGAATGATGATGTGGAAATGTTTCCTGATGGACTCTTTCCGGAGAAGGATGTGATCGGGAAAGACAGCCCGTTATGGTCGTTGAGTGATGATATGGCAGTGCCTGCATATGAGGATGATGGAATGATCAGGAATACGAATATGAGGCCCAGGATAAGTGCAATCATCTTCCTGTATCCTTTGGCCCTTCCGGATTCTTTGAATCCTGACTTCCTGGTGTTTTTAGTCTTCTGGCCAAGATATCCATGCCTGTGTGACCATGCCGCATCCCATATGACTGAAATGCCGAATATCAGGATCGTCAGGGCATATATCTGTGCATACAAATTACCATGATACAGTGGAATGATGATATACTGAGAGAAGTCGAAGCTGTATCCGATGTATGCTCCTGCACTTCCTCCTATGAGAAGTCCGAGGCCTGCTCTCCATATGAGTGAGACAATACCTCCAGGAGGAGTAATTGCCTCTATGAGGGCCCATACCATTGCTCCAAGGATGATTGCTGATGCAATGATCCCGTCAAGGTACAGTATTTTCCCATGTGCTATGGTTATGGACGGCTTTGCGAAAAGTGAAACAACAAAAAGCAGGGACAGTACAGAGGCCAGAATGATCGTGGCCGGGGCCATTCCCATGTAACTCTTTCGCAGATCAACAATCCTTTTTTTATCGATTCTTCTTGAGATTGCCATTATTAGTGTTATGGACTGTTTGTTTATCACATAGTCTTAGCGTCAGAGGCTTTGACAAGGTAATCTATTTCTGATTTATCATATAATATAAAATTTAATATTGTTCCATGTTTTGTTCTTTCATGGAAGATAGTTCTATAGAAGACATAATGGGAGTGCTGAAAAATCTTGGAAGTCAAGATGGTATAGAATTTTTTGAGATTGCAACAGAAATAGCTGATGAGTTGCCAAATGTATGTCTGGGAGACACAATAGAAGAAAAAATTGTAAAAACCAAGGAGGAAGCGTTATCAGAAGTTAATAGGTTCATGAGACTGGCAGAGAAACTCAAAGCAAATGTTATATTTTATAAATTAGACACAAGAGATTATAAAGGTAAAAAAGGCTATTGTTTGGACTTATCAGTAATACATAACGGTATAAATTTTAAGAGCAATATCACCTCGTCCAGTTACCGTGAAATAAATGTCGTAATCGTAGAAGATATTATTAATGAAATGGAAGAAAATATAAACAAAGTTAGAGAAGCTCTTGAGAGTGTTTTTAAAACCCAGAATTTCGATCCTTACCAACTTGTCACAGACAGTTTTCTACCTTACCTAGAAAAAAATGGAATTAACTATCTTGATGAGTTCTTCGATGATAATGGGGCTTTGAAAATTTGGATGGAGGAAATTTTAGGCATAGATGATTTTGAAGATTTAATTGATGAATTAATTAGTTACTATATAGAAGATGATAAAAATAACAATATTGGAGGATACGATTCAAGCATATTGACGCAATTGGAAGGGCTTATCCCTTATATGTATGAGGAAACATATAACAAGGATAGAGTTGAGATGACAACCAAAATCAGAAATTTCTCTATCGCTATTTACAAAAAAACAAAAGAGGTGGCAATGTTAAATTTAGATGCAGAGTATGTGAAAGAGATAACAGATTCGTATCTTAAATACAGAAAACACCTAGGGATCAGAAGTCCAAACTGCACTAAAGAGGAAATAGATGCATACTTGAGGAAAGTTAGATTCGATTCAAGGGTGCCCCAAGAGATGTTGAAGAACGCAATGTATGATATCGCAAATTCAAAAAAAAATTAAATAAATACTGAAGGAAGAGTTATTTAAAGAAATATGAATAAACTCTGGGTCCCTTTCTTTTCCCGAGGATTGTAGTTATAACGAAGAAATCAAGCCTTTTCTCAATTTTCTGAGGGGAAAGGAAGATATTATCATAGTCCAAGAGAGTCTTGACCTGGTTGACCTTGTAAGATCTTGTGGGATGGGATGAGAATATAGACAGGATCTTCTTATCAATATCGTCAAGCTGGATCTCGAGTTTGACCTCCAGGCTATCTCCAAAGATTAACTGTCTTTCCATGTTACCTCCTAAAGTCTCCTTGCTATATTCTTGTCGCATTTGAGCTCTCCTTGTTTTGTTTCAAGAATGTAAATTCTTGGAAAGAGTGACCTTCACTTTTGTAAAGAATGGTTATTTTTTCTGGAATTATGTAGAATCTCCAACCATCTGATGGGCCCTTCCCCTTGTATCTGACTGCGTACCATACTTCCTGCCTGAGGTTTTTAAGCCTGAGGAATTGTTCAGGAGACTTGGATATTCTGTAACGATCCTTGAGATTAGTCGACTTACACTCAATAATGCAGTTGAATTCGCTTAAAATCACATCACCTTCCTCGTTAGACCTTCCAAGTCTTGCGGATATCATATTTTCCTTTAGAATTTTGACCAGTTCCCCCTCATACTTTTTTCCATTCTTACGATTATTCCGTATTCTTGTTATTTTTGTTACTGGAGTAACAGATTT
>JAKAYH010000423.1 GCA_021826835.1 Thermoplasmata archaeon
TTTCACCACGATCAATTCTTCCATTTTTCCCTTCATATTGCTGCCTCCGCTTCTAATAGAAAAAATCCGGGGATTTGCACCCTCCTGTACATTTTGTACACCTCGTCCTGCACGTCTTCTGTACGTATGTGGGTGTAAATCACCGTGGACGATATGTCCTTGTGTCCAAGATAGACTTGGACCTTCCTTAAATCCAGTCCGCCTTTAAGCAGGTTTGTGGCACAGAAATGCCTGAGTGCATGTGGGTGAAGCTGTTGCATCCCTTCTGTATTTCCAGATTCTATCGAGATGGTCTTAATGGCTGTGTGTTTCACATTGTCGTAATCGCACTTCCACCCGTCGTTTTGATTAGGAAACAAAACAAATTCAAGAAATTTGTATGCCTAGTTATTATGTAGAAATTTCCGCATAAAATCGTTCATAAGGTTTTTATTCAAATAATGGCAACTTCGAGAAATATTTCATTTTGATATTCTAAAAGTATATTTTCATATCCATTTGTTTTTTATTAACATTTAGCTATTATCTAAGTCGACATTTGTTGGTAAGCGTATAATATTATTGGCATTCATTGATTGGCAAAATGAATATCGTTATATTTATTAATATCTGTTTCGTATACAAATAATGGAAACACTGTCAAGAAGATATCCTAATGCTTTACCTTCATTTCTTCTTATGGAAGATAAGAATTATCAGACAGATTTACAAGTTATAGTATTAGATAAACACTTATTTGATATTTTGTTAATCAAGCCGGTAATTAAAGGATCAACGGGTATTAGAAAAATAACATTGGAGCGTAGAACATTTGAATTACTATTAACTGAAAAGGATAAAAGCGTGAAAGAAAAATTTAAGAATGAAAATTTTTCCACAAATAACACACTGAAGAAGTCATTTTTTTCACAACCAATGCTTATATCCATTAGAAAGAGGGAAAAGTCAATATTGACATGGATCAAGGTCGAGATACCAAACTAATACGACGAATTGAAAGATCATAAGGGGATGTCGTTGGAAAAAAAGAAAATTGAGAAAGAGGATGAGCGCTTGGAAAAAATTATCATTCTTGCAGAGAAAATAGAGGGTGAGTTTTGGAGAAAATTTTCGGAATTGGAAAAATTTAGAAGGTTAATCTTTTGATAAAAACATTAATTGGAACTTATAGTTGGCAGGAAAGGTGAAAAGATGGTGGAAGGAGAAAACGAAATCAGGCCCAAATTTTTCGTAAGTTCTGCGCTCAAGGATTTGATAGGCAGGGAATTAGTTTCAAACAAGTATATCGCAGTTTTTGAGCTAGTCAAGAATTCATATGATGCGGGAGCGAAAGAGGCACATATAATATTCAAGCATCGAGAACCAGATTCAGGAGGAGTTAGTCAAATATTGATTTATGACGATGGAATCGGAATGTCAAAAAAAGATATTATGACGAAATGGCTTTTCATTGGGTATTCCGACAAAAAAGAATCCCTTAATGGGTTGGTGAGAATGTCTTCAGGGTACAAAGGAATTGGTAGATTCTCATGCGACAGGCTCGGTGTGAAACTTGACATGTATACAAAAACAGAGATTGACAGTAACTGGAACCATCTTGCCGTGAATTGGCTCGATTTCGAGCGAGATCAAAACAAAAAGCTAGAAACAATAGAACTATCATTGACTATTGAGGACCTTCCTGAAGTTGTAAGAGACTATACACACGACCTGAAATCTGGAACTTTCCTTCTTATTACAGGAGTCCGGGACGAGTGGCCATATGACGATCTCTTTACCATTAAGAAATATTTGCAAAGGATGGTAAACCCTTACGAGCCTATTTCTGATTTCAGGCTATTCCTTGCTGCACCTGCATATATTGCAGAAGATAGGAAACAAGAGAAGATAAATGAGGAAAAGGAAAATGCTGACGATGAGGTTTTTGAGAGGTGGTCACCGAAAGGGCCTGTTGGAGGTGAGATTAAGAACGCAGTTATTGAAGAAGTCAAGGAAAGATCTTCATGGATACGTGGATGCGTTGAGGATGGTAAGATCAGGATTCAACTTTTTGAAGGGAAAGATGTTCTCATCGAGACAAAGGAAGTATCCCCATTCAATAATATAGGGATGCCACAGAAGGCAGAGAAGGTTGAGGCGGAGATATTTTACCTCAATAGGAATGCAAAGAACATATTCACGAGAATAATGGGAGTCCGACCTGTTGACTTTGGATCAATACATGTTTACCGCAACGCTTTCAGGGTTCTACCTTACGGAGAAGCTGGGAATGACTGGCTTCAGCTCGACTTGAAAAAGGCTCAAGGGTTTAAACGATTATTATCAACCAGAGAACTTCTAGGCAGAGTCTCGATTTCAGACAAATCTAATACTTTTAGGGAAGTTGCAAGCAGGGAAGGTTTTTATGAAGGTCAGTCACTTTCAGAATTGAAAGAGTTCTTGCTGGTTTACCTCATACGAGAACTTCAACGTTATGTTGTTGAGGCGATAGGTTGGAATTCTGGTGAAGAACATGCTGACGAGAAAGAGCGAAAAATCGAGATGGTTAAACTTGTCGACTATATCGCTGGAAATCCGGACAATTTTCTATCTATAAGCGTTGGGCCTAATTTGCTGGACATTGTCAAGGAGAAGGAAATCCAGAAGATTCCACAGATTGTCGAGAGCCTTGAATCACTAGCCAAGCAGTTTACAGGCGAAGAACAAAAAGAATTCGTTGGGAATCAGCTGAGATCGCTCAAGCGTGGTGTGAGGGAGCTCAACAAGAACATAAGGGCGAAGGAGAAGGAAATCGTGTTCTTGGAAAAGTCAACTGAGGGGGGAAAATCTCCCATGCTTGATCATGAAATCATAATTGCAGGGAACGACGTCTTTCCAGCATTGGAGAAAGTTATATCCGAACTTCGCAAACATCATGGGATGGGAGATCTCATCATGTCATTGGAATCGGTAAGGATGTCGGTTCAAAAAATGGTAAAAATTGCAGAACTTTCTATCAGTGCAAAATTCAGCTTAGGGACTGATTTTCTGGAAACCAATGTAACATCATTTGTAACACAATATCTCTCGGTGACAAAGAAAGACTTTCTAGAAAGTAATGGCGTGAATCTGGAGTTTATTGGTGGTGACGTGTTGTTTCAGCGCGAGATACCATATCTAGAC
>JAKAYH010000019.1 GCA_021826835.1 Thermoplasmata archaeon
GATCAAAGTTCCCTTTGTTCCGGGAAGAATGGATGCACTCCAGGAGCAGACAGATGTGGAATCCATTGATTTGCTTAAGCCAAAAGCTGACGGTTTCCGAAATTATGCACCAGAATCAGGAAATATAAAGGAGGAATTTCTGCTTGTGGACAAAGCGCAGCTGCTTGCATTGACAATTCCTGAAATGACTGTCCTGATTGGTGGAATGAGGGTACTGGACGCCAATTACAGGAATTCTCAGAATGGTGTGTTCACTGAACATCCAGGAATACTCTCCAATGACTTCTTTGTGAACCTCCTTGACCAAGGAACGACCTGGAAATCCAAGAATGATTCTCACTCACTGTTTGAAGGAATGGATGCAAAATCAGGGAAAACGAAATGGACAGCAAGTAGGGTGGATCTGATATTTGGTTCCCACTCTGAATTGCGTGCAGTTGCAGAGGTCTATGGAAGTCGTGACGGAAAGGAGAAGTTTGTGACGGATTTTGTTGCTGCATGGGCAAAGATAATGAACCTAGATAGGTATGACATCAAATAACACGTAGAAATAGATATTTACTAATTTTTACATTTTTTACTAAAATAACAATTTATAGTTAAATTTTTTTATTGTATACCGATTGGTATATATGGTTAAAACCACAATTAACCTTGACGATGAATTTTAAAGAATCTACAATTGTAAAAAGTAATATTTCTAGCATTCAATTTCCTACATAGAAGTTGTGTAAAAGTTCTTATAAGGTTCTTAATATATTCTGATAGTGACATCCGTACGGAACCGATTGAGAAACATGAATTGCATTTATCGCTTTGTGTTTTATGAGATAGAATTTGGAAGGTGGGAAAGAAATTGATATTCATTCATCACATCCTTCTAAAAAATTATAGAAGATTCGAAAATGTGAAAATACCATTCAAACCAAAAACTTTGATATTGGGTGAAAATAACACAGGCAAAACTTCGCTTTTATCAATTTTAGAATTTATCTTAAGTCCTGTAAAAAGAGGTGGATGGTATCTCACTGAAGAAGATTTGAGCAATAATTTAGAAACTGGTGAAGCTTTAGAAGTGATTCTTGATCTTAGATCACTCAATAATGATCAATTTGATGAAGAGGAGAAGTTATTTTTTGGAGTACACGTGGAGATACCTCCAGACGGAGTCGAAAGACTTCTTCTTAAATTGAAATGCTTTCGTGAAGAAGAAACTGGCGATTTTCTTTGTCAGGTATTTTACACTAAAGAAGATGGTATGGAGGAGGAGAGAGTGAGACCTAACGAACTCAAAAGGATTCCTTTCTTTTTAATTCCAGCTTTGAGGAATGCGCAGAAGGATCTTGTCTATAAATCAGGTCTCTGGGGTAGAATGCTGGGTGAGGTAAACATTTCACCAGAAAGCAGAGAGGAAATTAGGTTACTCGCAAATGAGGTAGCAGAACAAACAATGTCGATAATACTCGGGGAGGAGACAATAACAAAAGTAAAATCCGATTTTGATAATTTATTCAGATCAGTGTTGTGGAGTAGAGATTCTTTTGGAGAATTGAGTTTCTCTGCATTACCTTCTAACCATAAAGAATTCTTGCAAACGTTACAAATCCTGCTTCGTAACCCAGGTGATAAATCGGTATTTGGAATACTCGATCATGGCGAAGGAACTCAAAGCATAACCGTTATTTTCCTCATGATTTCTTATGCAAAATCAATAGGATATAGGGAGCCAATTATTGCGGTTGAAGAACCCGAGAATCATCTTCATCCGCATTCTACACGTGCTCTTGTATCCTATTTATGGAGTATACCTCATCAAGTTATCCTGACAACTCATTCCACAGAAGTTGCCAACATGGTAACCCCTGACCAGATTGTCTTACTCAAACGAAAAGGAAACAGTACAGTTTCAAGATACATTCCGGAAGGATACTTTAATAAAAAAGAAATTAGAACCATTGGGAGGTATGTGAGAACCTCAGGGAGCGAAATGTACTTCGCCAAATGTGTTCTTTTAGTTGAGGGGGATACTGAGCGCGTAGCTCTCCCAATTTTCTCTAAGGCCTTGGGAATAGACCTTGATCAACTTGGAATATCTGTGATCGGAGTATCTGGAGCAGGAGATTTCAGTCTTCTAGCTAGGTTACTTCATCAGAATTCACTGGATATCCCTTCATACATAATGTGTGACAATGATACTGCTGGTTGGAATTTCGCATTTGAAATGAAAAAAAAGGGACTCATTAATATAAATATAGAAGGTGAAAAAGGAGAAGTGCTAAGAAATAATTTAGAGTCAGTAGGTGTTTTTGTTTTGCCAAGCGGCAATTTCGAACAATATATAATTGATCAGGGATATCTAGATGCCTACGAGAAGGCAATCTCTGTTGTATTCGGGGAAAATAAATTGGATTCATACATACAAAAACGAGAAAGGGAAGAGAATGATTCGAATTTCAAGAATAGTGAGAGAAGTTATAAAGTGCTTAAGTTTATTTCCAAATATAAGAGAAAACCAGAGTTAGCGATTGAAGTGGCCGAGATTCTTTCAAATACTGATTCTGGACAAATGCATATTCCAGAATATTTCAAAAAAGTACTTCTTGCTATGCAAGTTTTGGCCAAGAGAGAAATAGAAACTTCAAGTAATCTTCAACAAGAGTCGTGAATTTGTTGCATATTTCTAACTGTGATCCGGGGGTATTTTCTCTTGACGGTTTTTAATGACCTAGATGAACTGCAGAGACAGATAGTTGAAAACACCAATGAAAACATTTTACTAATAGCAGGTCCAGGTAGTGGGAAAACCCGCGTTCTGGTCCATAAGATCGCAAACGCATTAGAAAAAAATTCGAATAAAAAAATTGGCTGTTTAGGATTAACTTTTACGAGTGAAGCAGCAAAGAAAATGAAAGAAGAACTGGAAAAATTAGTTTCTGCAAATAATTTGAGGGGCACTTTCTTGGGAAATTACCACCAATTCGGACAATATCTTCTTAGAAAATATGGTCATCATTTAGGGATATCTAGAAATTTTCGAGTAATTGACGAGGAACAATCTTTAAGTGTTCTATCGGAAACAGTAGATAGACTTGGAATCAATGGGTACACCAAAAAAAAACTGCACGACCAGATCTATAGGTTCCGTGGAAATGCGAAAATGCCAAAGGAAGAAGACCTAAGTGGAACGCCCGAAGAATTTGTTAGGATTGTACAAGAGTTTGAAAAAGACAGGAGATCACAGAATCTTCTAGATTTTGATGATCTGATTTCTCTTCCGATAAAGTTGCTTCGTAATAATCTTCCTCTAAAGAAACATATTCAATACCTATTTCAATACGTCTTCGTAGACGAACTTCAAGATACCAGTTTTCTCCAACTTGAATTTTTGAAACTGATTTGTGATCCAAAAAATAATTTAATTTTCGGAGTAGCAGATGAGGATCAAATCCTGTACGAATGGCGAGATGCGAGAGTGGAAACCATTGAAGAGTTTAGAAAATTTTTCAATGCAACTGAGAAATGGTTAGTCTATAACTATAGATCCCCACAATTAATTCTTGATGTCGCAGATTCCTTGATAAAGAATAACCAAGTTCGCCATGACAGATCTCTGATTTCGAAAGTTAAAGATAGTAAAGGTTTTGTTTACATGCACAAAACTGATGATCCCACTGAGGAAGCCAGATACGTTGCAACCAATATTCAAAAGAGTATTGAGTCTGGAAATCAGAATGCTAGCCATGCTATATTTTTAAGGGACGCTTGGATGATGAAAGACATAAAGAAATCTCTGTATGAGCAGCAAATCCCCTTTGTGCATATTGGAGACCGAAGCTTTCAAAAAAAACCACTTACCAGATTTACCAAAATGGCAATATCGATAGCAAGTGGATTCAATGAACCTTTTGAAAGAACATTTGAGTATTTTAAAGGCCTAAAAAATGAATACCATATAATCCCCTTCTATGAAAAAGAATTGCACGATCTTATCGACTATCTTGCCAAGAAACCTATATCACATTTTGTCCGCGATTTGTACACTAAAATTGGAATAACGAAAGACTTTGGAGCAGATTCGGACTCCGACGAACATATAATATTACGAATAATTGAGTATGCAATTGTGCAAGGAGCAACCAGCTATACAGTTTTGAATGACATGCTTACCATGGAATGGAACAGGTTACAAGATCAGGTATTAATGTCTGAGAATAAGGTGAAACTTATGACCATCCATCAGGCCAAGGGACAAGAGTTTCCAGTGGTTTATATTATGCATATGGAGGATTCTTATATTCCCAGAATACGCAAGAATTCGACATTTAATCTTCCTGAGGAAAGAAGATTACTCTTTGTTGCAATAACTAGGGCTATGAAAAAGGTGCTCATGACATATAGCAGATCTGAAAAGATGCAAATGGAACCATCCAGATTTCTGAAGGAGATTCCTGCTTCTTTGATCATATATATTTAAATGTAATCAATAAATGAATCACTAAATTGATCTAAACAATTCAGAATCAGTATTGGGTATTAAAAAGAAGACGCTATGGGATAGTATAACAACGAAGAGTGATTTTAGTTAGGATAGGTACTTCACTATTTCTGCATGGGTTACTTGCAATACTCACTCTTTATAAGTATATTTTTGAAATATTTCCCACATTCGGCTTAATAGTAATCTTCTTATATAAGAATGATCTAAACAAATTGTGAGTTTAACCATTTCTTTGGCTCCATTCCAGACACTTGTTTACATATTTCCAACGCTACTTTTCTTTATAAGCACAATGTCAAGGATAATTCTAACTTTCTCTACAAAGAAAAACTTGATGCAAGAGGTTTTTGAATACACTCAAGACTTTTTTACCGACATCATGAAAAATGCTACAGGAGAGCAAAACATAGATTTGAATTCGTTATTTACTCAAGTTATTGTTCAAGCAAGTAATAAAACACAACCCCAACAGTCTAAAAACTTTTTTCAAGAAAATGTTCTTATCGATCAAGAGAAAAAGAGAAGAAACTCGAATTTTTTGTACGGATTGTTCATAGACTCTTTAGCTCTTTCTGTTGCGAATGGAGTAATAATTATGTTTGAAGCACAAAGTCTGTTCTATGGATTTATACTTTTGTTCCTAGGGATTGTTTTTTGCTCATTTGGCTTTACCGCCCTGTATGTAGAAAGATTGGGTTTTGCAACGTTTGTGGTTTTAATTATAATATTTGTACTGTTTCTCTCAGAATTATTTTTCCTCCTATCATCAAACATTGCTTGGTTGTACGAAATACCAGAGTATTTTTCAATATGCTTGGTAATCGTTGTTTCTATTGCTCTCTATGTAGATCATCGGAATAAAAAAAAGGATTACCATAAGAACAATTTTACCTAAAATCAAACCTTTAAAATGATGTGTTCTTTTCTTATCACCCTTTTTCTCAAAGTAAAGTTGAAGTAACAAACCAAGTTAGTTTTCTATTTAATAATAAAGAAATGATGGTTGATACATGAAATCCCATTATCTCTCTATAATTCCATAATAAAAGTATAGGCATTGTGTGGTTATATTTTTCTGCATTTGTTTTCCTCGAAATTCACCCCGCAGGACGGAATAATTAGCCGGAAGCGATTTATAAACTCTGTTTGTAAATTCTGATATATTTGAGTGCTGCAGACGATATATGGAATTTATAATGAGCATTATGGCAAGAATATCGGATGAAGACACGGGAAAATATCATAAAACATGTAAAAATAGCATTTGTCATTTTCAAGCAATATATTGGCAATCTTATTTATCTTTTGAGAAAACTCAGTAAAATGAATACCTGAATTTGAATCAAACTCACTGCAAAGCTCTTCCTTTCCTTTGTTAATGACCTGTAACTCATCTTCTATATTGCAAAGAATTTCCCTAAACCTATTATTATCACGCCATTCAACTCCCCATATATGAAGAATCATTCCTTCTGGCTTCTCAGTAATTCCCACTGATATTGTGAATTGACGTTTATTTTTTTCCCACTTAAATACCATCGATCCTTCCTTAACTGAACCTATACTGTTTTCAATGGTGTTTTCGAAAATCCGTGTCGTTTTTTCAGCTACCAATTTTATGGAAGATAATGTGAGTGGTAATATGGCGTCCTGATGAAACAAATCGAATGAACCCCCATCCAAATAAAAATTATCAATTAATGAGACTGATGCTTCATTTTTGTTAGATTCCAACATCAATTCTATGCCCCCTCCATGTTTTCCAAACGCTGGCCAAGACCTAGTATAACTAGTATTCAAACGATTGTCAATTAAGTTCCCTTCGTTGTCTGTGAGTGTGAATGCCCCAGAATCAAAGCCATACCTGTGACGTGGGTTATACGTGAGGGAAAGATAATTTGAAGCCAATAAAGCACTCGAAAAAATTTGAGTGGATACATAAATAAAATTTTGATGAGCCACTGGTGTAGAGTTTTTAAATTTTACAAAGCAATGATATGGAGTTAACTTCAAGTTTTTAACACACCAAGGGTTGTACCTATACAATTGCATAGAAACTAATATTTTATAAAGTATTTAAATTTATAACCCTGTAATAGCAACTCACCTCAAATTCGGATCGAAAAATGTATTGATCGGATTTTTCAACTTATAATTGCTGCTTGAAAAACATATTGGTTGAGAGTTTACATTGAATTTCTGGAAAGATTTATAAGTGGATGAAAGAGTATAAATATAGTATATATTATAAAATGGGGATGCACAGCGATACCTTACTTTATATTTCTACAGCAAAATCATTAATGAAATTTCTGAACTCCATCTTGGAATGAATACAAATCAAATTAAATTTATCCATTCTGAGTGTCAATTTAGATTTTCAAGAAGAAAATGGAATATTGTCAATTGTGAGTGCAAATTATTTTAGAAAATCTTTACCGAGACATGAAACCTGTTTTGATGACCTAATCTCTTCATACGATATGCTAAGGTTAATTTATAGAAAAAAAACAAAAAAGGTTCTCATTAATAGATATATCATGATATTGGAATTTGAGAAGGAGAAGTTCTTTGCCAGCGAGAATGTGCCCGTGTACTCTATCGGCTATTTCAGCAACACAAGAAGTCGTTTTGTTTATACTTGAATAAATTGCTATTCCTTTTCCTTTAACTGAATGAATTAATAATGATTAATAGATGATAAATTTAACCATTATTCAAGTGTGATTGATCTCACTTCATTTCTACGTGGAATGTTGAATTACAACTTCTTTATCTACCATATTGTCCGGAGAGTGGATGGTTTTATCCAGGGCAAATCTTCAGAATGGTTTGGTGCAATATACTATCTATCAAAATTGAAACGGTCAGATCACCATTATGGCAAAAATTAGATCCATTAAGTTTCTTCTTCTGAAATTTTTAGCACGAGGTGCATATCCATCATGCCTAACATTTTCATTAACCATAGACTGTCTGGAAAAACGGGAAAATTTTTGTCACTGAGCCTTCGCATGTTTATATATTTCCATCCTTGCTATAGTGCCTTTTGGTGTTCACGCAACTTCTAATAAGCTCATGGAAATTCATGAAGTTCAAGAACGACGCAAACAAACTCGACATAGATATTACTTTAATTCATAGACCAATCTATTAGACAGCATTGAATTTTTTGCTGAAATTGTACTTTCACTTTAAATCGTGATTTCAACTGCATAGAAGACTTTTAGACAAGGATCAGAAATACCATATGAATAGATATTAAATCTTATGAGACAGGCTTAACTAGATGAACATGTCTTATAGTTTCTTGGACTCTTCATTTTAAATGTTCAGGTTCCCATTGGTGAGAACCATAGAACGATAATGTATAAAGTTGGCCTTATAACTGCATTATTATACGCCTCTGATTTCCTCCTATATAACGCATTGCCATCTGAAATTTCTCATTATGGCACTTTGAAAATATGTGAGCAAGCTCGTGCACTAGGATTTCTCTAATATCAATCCTGCTGAGCTTTACTACATCTTCTCTTACGAAAATAGTGGACCCCTTCAAGGAAGAGAGCACTGATTGATCCCTGAATCTTCTTACCAATTTGAAATTTATTTCTCCTACTATGTAAAAACCGTTATTCTTTTTCAGTTTGGAATATTCTGACTTAATTGTACGAAGTAATCTGTTATTGAGGTAATTCAAAAGTTCATCTTGACTGAATGATGATGGAACATAGAGAATGTTTCCTAAATGTTTTGGCCTTCCTCTATCACTTTTCACAACTCTGACCTTTTGTCCAAGCATAATTACTTCAGAATCCAAAAACATCCCTCAATTTCTGATATGTATTTTTTACCATAGAATCTTCTTCCTTAATATTACTAGGTTTTAGCTCATTCATAACAGTGTAGCGGATGGATTTTATGATGTTTTTCTTATCCTGCTTCCCAATGTTCTTCTCCCCTTTCAATAGCATTTTTATGCCATCTCCCTTCGTCAGTCCATCGCAGATTCTTTTAATAGTTTCTTGGTCTGCTCCATAGAATGCAGATCTGATAGTTTCCTTGAATGCAGCCTTTATTACCCCTTCAGTTGATTCAGCAGAATCAATTGAGTCCATTGTATCCTTTATTGATTTAATTTCGGTTAGGATCTCCTCATTTATCGCTTTGGCTCTCATCAGCTTCTGATAGGCATTTACTATTCTTTCCAGAAGGCTTGGATATCTGAATATTCTGTTGGAAACATCTATGTGCCACGAGTTCAATGCCCTCAGAGCAGATGCATAGTCCTTTGTCTTTCCAAGATTATTAAGGTATGCCCTATCTATGGTAAAGTTCCCTTTATTTTCGACATCTAGAAAGAAATTCTCACTTACGATTTTCTTGACTCTTTCGTAGGCATCCTGCACCTTCTGCTCATTAACATCACCCAACTTCAAGTTGTTGACGTACACCCCATAGACCTTCGCAAGAATTTTATACCTGTCCATATGGAGCAATAAGTGTGATTTTGCCCTTGGAAGGTTAAGGATTGCAGTCAGTTTTCTAAAATTCTTCTCGAATTTCTCTGAAGTATCGGAGTCTGAAAGTAGCTTTATGAGCCTATCGAGATTCTCGTGGCTCTCAATGGAGAAGTCAAAATCACTGAAGAGCGCATACGTGTCGTTCAATAATTCGACAAAATCCTTTTCAATTTCCTCTCGTGATATTACTATGCCTCTTATCCCATTATTTGATGATATACCCTCATATTTCTTCAGTGTTTTATTCAGTGTTTCAAGAAGGTAGACATAGTCGACCACATACCCATAGTCCTTCGTGTCGAAAGGTCGGTCGGTTCTTCCTATTGCCTGAAGAAGCCTTTCCTCGAACAGTGGTTTTGCTAGGTACATTACCCACAATTTAGATGAATCGAATCCCGTGAGGAGCATATCAGTGACTATGAGTATTTTGGGATTTGTGGAATAATCGAAAGATTCTGCAAATTCCTTACATGCTTTCTTGACGTCCTTTCCAGTTCTTTTTTCTAGTTCATCCCTGTATTCTGAAATCAGGCTGCTAGATTCATTGTGACTGAATGTCATCACAATCTCCGAGGTTTCTGGAGAAAGCAACATGTCTAGCCTCCTTTTATACATGACACAGGCCTCTCTGTCTACTGCCACGAGCATTGCCTTTAACCCAGTATTGCTGTTTTCAACTTCATTACGGAAATGACTTGCAACATCCCTTGCTATGGTTTCAACATTGGCATCTGTCTTGTATAATTGCTTAATTACTTTTATTTTTCTGTTAAGAAGTTCCTTTTCTGTTTCAGATAAATCCTCCACCTCTTCATCTTGGTCAAGGGCCTCTTTGATTATCTCGTCTTTAACTGCAGGAATTGTGGCATTGTATTCATAAGCTATAGGAACAGTGAAACCATCATCCTGAGCATCTTTCATGCTGTATCTGTCGAGGTACAACTCTCCAGGAGGGCAGAATTCTTCGAATGTGTTCCTTACCTTCCCTCCTGCATTTTTCCTTATGGGTGTACCCGTGAAACCAAATACGAATGCATTTGGAAAGGCATTTCGGAAAGTCGCTGCCATTGAACCATACTGGGTTCTGTGGCTTTCATCAACAAGACATATTACATCTCTTCTCTTTAGTGAACCCCCTCCAGTGATCGATTTAAAATTGTCAGGGCTGAATTTCTGTACCGTCACTATGAATATTCCCGGTTTTCCACGACCATTATCATATCTTATTATATCTGCTAACTTACTTGTATTTTCTATGCTTTCTGTAACCTCAAGACCTTGTATAGCAGAAAAACGTGTGAGTGCTTGATTGTCAAGATCCTTTCTGTCTACAACAAGAAGTAATGTAGAATCTGGCATACTTTGCCGTATTTGATATGCTGTATATGCCATTATAAGAGTTTTTCCTGAACCCTGCCAGTGCCAGATTAAACCTGTCTTCAAAGCTTCGCCTGGCTCTTTGTTCACATTCTTCCTTATACGTTCC
Organism: Thermoplasmata archaeon; assembly: GCA_021826835.1. The sequence continues at coordinate 10,508 of JAKAYH010000019.1, forward strand.
ATTATTTTCTCAGTAGCTCGAAACTGCATATATCTGGCAATGATTTTCTCGTTCTGATCGCCTTTTTTCCTTATGTGGATATAGTTGGTGAGAATTCTAAGAAAATTATCAGGATGAAAAATTCCATTGAGAAGTATTTCAACTTCATTATCTGTGTTTGGTTCCAAAGGGTATGATGTCTTCCATTTTGCCCTCTGATCCTTCTCCTTATCGTTGAAGAACAATGGAAAGAACTCACCCTTGATACCATTGTTTATTACGGCAATTTGAAGGAAGGTGAAAAGTTTTGGAATACTAGTTTCATACCCTTTTATCTGCTCATAAGCCTTGTGTATGATTCCTATGTTGAACGGATTCTTGTTTTCCATTATTACAAGAGGCAACCCATTGACGAACATTATGATGTCAGGTCGTTTATTATATATGCCTTTAGCGTTGAATTGATTTGTTACAATAAAACTATTCGCGGATATTCTGGAAGTATCAAACAGCCTTACAGTATGCACTTGCCTTTTCTCGTCCACTACATCTATTCCATGCTTGATATAGTCTAGAAACTTCGCATTGCCATCTTTTGATGGAATTAGTTCCTCTAATTTTGAGACAGCGTCCAAGATGAGCAATTCTGAAACTGAATTAATATTCTTCAAACTTTCCAGAAGGATATCTTTTAGAAAAAATTCGTCACTCTCTCTTTCCCCAATGTCGTCTGGAGATTTATAAGTCCATCCAAGCACCTGTAGTTTTCTTAAAATCCAGTCCTCACTAGATGCTTCACTAAACATCAGACCTTCACCCTAACTTTCCCTGTCAAGAGTTTATCCATCAGACCCCTTTTAAGTTTTTCTGCTTCTTTCTTTTTCTCGTTTAATAATTCTATTTTTCTATCTACAGTTGTGAGAATTTCAGCGATTTTTTGTTGTTCCACGATTTTTGGTAATGGAATTTTCAAGCTATGCAATTGTTCTTTTCCTATGGCCTTAAAGGTAGATCCTGTAGAAATTCGTTCCAATAGAAGTTTAAAATGGTTTAACGTATAGTATAAGAATAAACCATCCATGCTTCTTGGATTTGATCTAATTGTAGCTAATCCTCTTCCAATACAGTATTTGGAATTTGCGATATTTACATCCCCAACAGGTGCTCTTACCGATATTAAAATATCTCCCGGTTGAGTTATTTTTAAAGGTAAGCTGCAATAAATAGTAAATGAAGGATGTTTAACTCCAAATTCTGCGTTCCCCTGAAGAAACGGCAATCCATCTCCAGCTTTGTTATATGTACCAGATGGAGGGGATTGCCCCATTTTAATAAGTGAAATTTCATTATCTCCCAAATTCTTTAAAATCCATTCCTCAGGCATCTCTCCGATCTCTGTCATCTTGAATTTCGTGTGGCCAACTCCTTTTGTAAAAAGGGTTTGCATCAGATCCTTCTTGAGCTTCTTACCCTGAGATATCTGCTCATTGATATTCTGGATTATATCGTCAGTGATTGAGAGAATTTCAGCTATTTTCTGTTGTTCGAGGAGAGGAGGGATAAGTATACTTGTCTCTTTAAACAAGTCATGATTTAGATGTAACACATTTGTACCCTGTGCATAACTTCTAGCAATTTTTCTAATTGGCTCATGGTTTAAAAAATAGAATAAGAATTTTGTATTAAGTTGGTCACTCAATGGAGATAGTCGTGTCAAATCGGAGGAAAATATGTAAGTGGTCCGTTCAGGAATCTTATCAATATGCAAAGGAGCACCAATTATTATTCCCTTACTCATATCTGTGTTTGCAATAAGAAGTTCGGACTGTTGCAACTTAAATTTTATTGGAATATTTGTATCTAAAAGGTACAAAAATTCGGGGGTTACTTTCCAACCAGAAACTTTATCAAAATCGTTTATATTTATGATCCTCACCGAGGTTGGGAAGTCCCTTGTTATTTGACTACTTCCATAAGAAAAGCCGCGCATTAAGGAGACGACTTCTTTTAAGGATTTGCACTGCCAATTTTCAGGTAAATCTTCAAATTTAGTTACTTTGGTTGCATTAGTCAATAATAACCAAGCTCCTTTAGATAGCTATTAAGTTGACTTTCAATTTCACTCAGATCCTTGTTTATCTGATTCATACTTTCTAAGGTTTCTTTTATATCTACTGGATTCCCATTATTAACTGTATTTAGATACGTGCCGACATTTAGGTTGTAATCTTTTGACTTTATATCCTCTATGCTCACAATTTTTGAAAAACCCTCTATTGAATCGAATCGTTCATAAGTTGAAACAATGCGTTCTATATTATTATCATTAATAATATTTAATTTACGAATACTTGGATGTTTTCCATATTCTTTGGAAGCGTCCATGAAAAAAATGTCTTCCCTATGATCATCTTGCTTGTTTCTATTAAAAACAAGGACGACTCCAGAAGCATCAGTGTTATAGAAAATTTTCTCAGGCAAAAGAATTACGGCTTCCAGAATCTTTTCATCTACTATCTTTTTCCTGACATTCTTCTCGGAATTCGTTCTAAATAGAACCCCCTGATCCATTATAACTGCAGTTTTCGATCTAGATGTATAAAGCATGTGTTGTATCCAAGCCCAGTCTCCAAATCTCTGCGGAACGTATCCATAAGAATACCTATCCTTGAATTCAGCCTGCTTCAGTGTTTTCTCTCCATATCCCTTCTGTGACCAAGGAGGATTGGCGAGAACAAGATCGAATATCTTTAGTCCCGTTTGTTTTTTGAACTTTGGATAAAGAAGGCTATCACCCACTTCCAAATGAGATTCACCAATACCATGAAGAATAGTATTCATTTTCGAAAGAGCATAAGTTGTTGGGCTTCTCTCCTCACCATATAAACCCACTCTATTTGCCCCTTCCTCCCCTTTCTTGCGCTTTACATGCTCATATGCCTCTATAAGCATCCCACCAGACCCACAGGCTGGATCATAGACACTCTGTCCTGGTTGTGGGTTCAGGATGTCTACCATAAGCCTAACAACCTCTCTTGGTGTGTAAATCTCACCCTCTTTAGCCTTTGCAGGTGCGAATCGCATTAAAATATGCTCATATGCGTCTCCCATTGCATCTCCTTCAAGAGTTGAGTTTGAGAGATTATATCGATCAAAAAGTGCGAATAGCTGTTCAAGTAGAATTTTATTCTCCCTGCTCTTCGTAAAATCTATAAAATCGATCCTGTTTACAACTCCATCGAGTTCTTTGTTTTCCTTGGCAATTTCATTTATTGCTCTGGATAGATTCTCTGTAAGTTTTTCTTTATCATTCCTTATATTATTCCAGAGCACATTCTCTGGAACCACGAAACTATGATACTCCTCGCTGACAGCTCGCTTAAGGGCCTCATTTTCTTCAATTCCTGTCTCATTCATGATTTCTTTCTTAGCAACCTCAACTTCTTCATTCCATCTATCACTAAGTCGTTTAATAAACAATAGAACCAAAATGTACTTGTAATCCACAGATGTCCTAATCAGGTCAGCAGCATCGTCCACCAACTTGATAAGATCGTTCTTTGTAACTTTACCAAAATTTTCAACCATAGTCATGAAGTTCAAAATGATAACGGGAAGAGATTATATATGTATTGTGATTAAAATTGTGATATGATATACGGTGTTTTGGCATCTCAATTACCCACAGATACTACCAAATACGAGCCTTAGCATTTCTACATTCCTTGAATACGTACTTGACTATTGTTTTAGACCTCATTTTAGAAAATTTCTAGCAGAGTTAATAAAGCACGAAATGGACCGGTCGGGATTTGATTAAAGTTTTAAGCGAATACTATCTTGAAATAAATTTTAGATGCTTCTACTGATCATGTTCAATTTAACAAAGTATTTCGTCATAAGTCAATGAAAAGACTTATC
>JAKAYH010000424.1 GCA_021826835.1 Thermoplasmata archaeon
ACCCTAGTTCAGATTTATGATGATCCTACGAAGATATTGAAAATCATTAAATCTACCGGCGTTGAAACTTCCCTTGAGGATATTTCAAAAATAATGACCCTTGCTAAGCACTGGATTGTTAACTATGCTCCAGAAACATTTAAATTCTCAATTCTACCAAAAACACAGGTAGTAAAAATAACAGACGAGGAAAAAATTGTTGTTTCAGATTTTATCCACTGGGCACAGTTACCAGATTCGCAATGGGAGGCAACAAGTATACACAATGCAATACACATCATCATCAAGGAGCACGGAATCGAACCTGCAAATGGGTTCAGGATATTCTATTCAATTCTCATAGGAAAGGAAAGGGGACCCAGACTGGGATTTTTTCTCTCTGCAATGGATAAAAAGACACTCCTTGAAAGATTCAAATTCGTGGTGAGCAGTTCTTAACTCAGGGAATGGGATAAGCTAAAATAAAAATATATAAGAATAGCAAATTAGCTGTTCATATGGAAAATAAAATTGTCATAAATTGTGCATTGCCTTACGCAAATAGCACACTTCATATCGGAAACATTGCCGGTTGTTATCTTGGAGGAGATATTTTCAACCGATTTTGCAGACTATTTGGCAAAGATACAATATTCATAAGCGGAAGCGATGAATACGGAACACCCACAACCATAAGAGCTGAGAAGGAAAACAAAACTCCAAAGGAAATTGTGGATTTTTATCATGATGAACAAAAGAAGGTTTTTGCTTCGCTTGATATACAATTTGATTACTTTGGAAGAACTACCAGTGAAAAGCATTCACAATTTGTTCAGGATGTCTATTTAGCTATTAAAAAGAAAGGCTATATTGAGGAAATGGCAATGATTTCCCCATATTGCCCTACCTGCAAAAAATTCCTCCCGGACAGATATGTAATAGGAACATGTCCAAGATGTGGAAATCCTACTGCAAGGGGAGATCAGTGCGAAGAATGTGGAAGAAATAACGATCCCCAAGACCTCATTGAACCTAAATGTGCCATATCTGGAGACACGCCAGAATTTAAGGAGACAAAGCACATGTTCCTTCTCCTTGATAAATTCCAGGATTTTCTTAAGAGTTGGATTGAGACCCAGAGTTCATGGAGACCCAACGTGAAATCATTTTCATTAGGTTTCATAGAAAGTGGATTAAAACCAAGGGCCATAACAAGAGATATTGAATGGGGGGTTCCTGTTCCTGAAAAAGGTTATGAAAACAAAAGATTTTACGTGTGGTTTGAGGCCCTTCTTGGGTATATATCAAATGCACAGGAATTCTCAATACAGATAGGCAATGAAGACCTCTGGTTTGATTATTACAGCAAAGGGAAATCGTATTACTTCATGGGAAAGGACAACATATTTTTTCACTCCATAATGCTTCCCTCCATTCTGCATGCATATGGAGAAGGCATAGAACTACCAACAGAAATAATAGGAAACGAATACCTGAGGTTCACAGGAAAGAAATTTTCCAAGAGCAAGGGAATAGGATACAATGCTAATGAAATTCTGCAAATAGTGGACAAGGATTCCCTTAGATACTATCTTTCCTCAATACTCCCAGAAACGTCCGACTCTGATTTTACGCTTCAGGAGATGGTGGGAAAGGTCAACGGCGAGCTCGCAGATAAATATGGAAATTATGCGAACAGAGTTCTTGCTTTCTGCATTAAAAAGAATATAATCCCAGAAAACAAGGGAGAACTAGATGACAGCGATTCTGAAGTTCTTAAGGTTGCAGGCAATGTTTTTTCAGAATATTCAAAATTGATGGAAAAACTGGAATTCAGGAAGGCCCTAAGCAAGTGGTTGGAACTTGTGAGTTATTCCAACACATACTTCAACACAAGCCAGCCATGGAAGCTTATTGTCAGTGATCAGGAAAAGTGCAAAAGAAAGCTCTATATCTCATTAAAATTGCTTGACTATTGCACTATTATGCTATCACCATTCATACCTTCTGGGACTTCAAGGATATGGGCATCATATCATAAGGTGGCAATGGATAAGAATGCAATTTTAGCCCTTACTGAGACAGTAGAATATGACATCAAAAGTTCAGAAATACCATTCAAGAAACTGGAGCTACCTGAAGAACCAAAGAATAACCTTAATCTTACTGTTGGAAAGATCACTGAAGCCGGTTACCACCCAAACGCGGATGGACTTCTTCTCCTTAAAGTATCACTGGGTTATAAGAACATAAATCTCGTGGCTGGTTTAAGGAAATACTATGAGCCATCATCTCTGGTTGGTAGGAAGATTATTGTTGTGGAAAATCTGAAATGGGCCAAAATACGAGGTGAGGAATCTCAGGGGATGCTTCTTGCAGCTCAGGATTCACAGGGGGCGCACATAATAACTACTGATGAACAGGAGGGCTCTCTTGTAAAAATTGGCGACCATGCATATAACGGTGAACAGAAAATAGAAATTGACGATCTCAAAACTTATGATTTACGGGTAGATATAAAAGATGGAAAATCGGAAATAACAGGTATTATTGGGAGAGATCGTCTAATATTAACAGTAAATGGGAAATCATTAATTATTGATGGTGGAGCCCAAGACAAATCAACAGTAAGGTGATTTATAACCTTATTGTAATTGGGATCACGTTGTTTTCATATTCCATTATTGCTATATCCACAGGATCAATAATTTCCTTGGGCACATCAATAATAACTGGAGCCCCCATAGATATTTGCAAAGACCTTGCCCCTATAATTCTTGCTTTTTCAAATTTGGTGAGTGTCATAGAAATCATTGTAGTAAGAAGGTAATAAAAGACTGTATAATATCTTTGTGATTCTTGAGAGGAGAATAAAAAATAACATAGATTCGGATAAACTCTATTATAACCAGAAACATGAGTATAATTCACAATAAATAAGATAAATTCTGTAAAATATTGTCATAAAGTTATTCAAAAAGTGCTTAGAAATGATTAAATAGGGAGTAAATATTGTGGATATTACGCACAAGCCAAATATAAAAAAATCCAGTACTAGGCGGATAGGGTGAAAGAGCGATGGCTCAATGATGATCCACTATTTTCGTGCACTGGTAAAGATGGAGTTGTGAGGAATACTCACTACTGACAAGTGAAATGGTGCAAACT
>JAKAYH010000425.1 GCA_021826835.1 Thermoplasmata archaeon
ATCATTTAGCGGGGACTTATTGTTATGGGCATCAAGCAATCCATTTAATCGATTTTTTTCACGGATGTAGGGACTCAAATGCAGGAAGTCAAAATCTAGAATTTAATGATTGATAATTTGCTGTTTCCTCATAAAATTTACCCAATTACTCCATGTTCATCTATCAGGTTCGGTTTCCTTATTTCGTCTGTATTTTTCAATGATCACGAAGTAATTTCTTACCTTCTCTTTTCCCGTTTCCGTTATTCTTATAAAGGTCATTGGCCGCCTTAGAGTGAGTTCTGTCTTTACAGTTACATACTTCATCTCGTTCAAGAATTTGAGGTGACTGTAAAGGGATGATTTCGGTAGACCTGTTGAAACGAGAAGTTCCGTAAATGTTATTTTATTTATTCCATAGAGTCCTATTAGGATACCGGTTCTGATACCACTTGAGTAAAGATCGTCACCCACTATCTCATTAAAGTCACGATCATTATTCATGATGTGTATCCCTCTCATTTTCAAGAAACAGGTAGATGCCGGAAAACAACCATGTAACTGTAAAAACAATGTAGAAGAAACTGGATATGAACATGCCACCAAGATATCCTACTGAAAAACCTATGGATGCAAGAATTTCAACGTCGATCAATTTTCTCTTTCCTATCGATCTATATAATGTGCCGAATATCAGGACGAACCAGAGGATGGTGGCTACAAAAAATAAATATACGGGGATCAGTTCATAGCCGGTCAACCCATACATATCAAAAAAGGCGGAAAGAATTACAGCAATAAGCAGAATCAGGAATACAAGATTTCCATTGATCATGGGATAGGTAAATCCATTCTTTTCATTGCTTTTAATAAGATACACCGGCTCAGCGGCTTTTTTAATCTTGAGTCTGTATATGTATATGATCCATATGTATATGCCAAAAATGAACAGGGAATACAGGTCAAGTATGGAATCAAGATATTTGCTTTTGTGTATGGTATTGATGTAAAAGAGTAGATACCCAACTCCATAATTGACCGGAATGTATGTGGAAAATAAGATGTATACAAGTATCTCGATCTTTCGAATATGTCTGTAGATAATTTTCTCCGAAATATCAACAGACAGGTTCATTTCACTTTCCATCATTATGAATCACTTACTATCGATACCCATATTAACGTTTCATTTTTAGAAATACACGAAATCATGGGAGTTAAAATACGCTCAAAACTGTCTTTCAGCCTGTCCACCTCTTACATAAATGTGATCTACCAAAAGATACAGAATTATAATAACAAAGGCCAGAAATACAAGAATACTCGAAGTACAGAGAAATAGATTGGGATTAACGGGATGTGTGACGTTTTCATAATAGATATTTGATCCGCTGAACAGATAGTTAAAAACGTAGAACAAAGAGGAATACGGGAAAATGTACTCTCCGATTCCGTGGATCCCATTTGTGATTATTACAAATGTTATAATGTACAATAGTAAAGGAAAATATCTTGCATATGTTATTAATTTAGTCTTCGATGAGATAAGTATAATGGATACAACCAGAAGAGATATGGATGTGAATATGAGTCCATCGATAATTGACATTAACATGATCAAAGGGGCATTCATTGTGATCTTTACGGGAACTGCCCAAATCCCAAATTTGAGCCTTATGAGAATCAACAAAAAAAGGAAAAGATATATACCATTTATCAGGAAAGCAATAATTATGCCAGATATCAGTGATCCCAGTAAGTTGATCTTTTTAATTCCCATTCTATGGAAAAGAAATCCAAAGGAGCGCGACTGATAGGCATATGATGATACAATTGCTGACGCAGAAGTGCTGCTTGAAAAGCCAAACACAAAGGCAAATGCAAGTGAGAATGCATCTCTAAGCATTGTCATTTTATCATATGGAATTGTAATTCTCAATGCCATTACGGTCAGTACGCCTATTATGGATGAAACACCAAGTGACCACATTATCATAATCCTGTTGGCAGGTATATTCTTGATAAAATAGGATACCATTTTCATAGAAGTATATCTGATAGATGGAATTAAGAATACACGAAAGGTCCAGAAACTGAACAATATGCAACGTTATAATTATAGCAGGAAATGGAAGTTCATGATTCTGATAGACGATCTGAATGCTGGATATGGAAAAAGGGCCGTATTAAACTCAATAAGCATGAAAATAGGAAAAAACTCTGTAATCCTTGGGCATAACGGCTCAGGGAAAACTACCCTTGTAAAGGCACTGTGCGGAATATTAAAAATAAATGGGACTATCCAGTTTGATAAAGACAGTCAAAAAAGAGGTAAATTGCCAGTAGTTTCAAATTTAGAAGAAATTTTCTGCTTTGCTCAAACTCCGAGGGACGTCTCCCTTATATATTCACATTATTCACACATGGAGAATGCAGATTTTAAGAAGTATCTGGATATTTTCGGCATTCCATATTTATACAACAAGGATTTCAGGGAAATGTCAACCGGGGAACAAAAAATCGCGTTCAGTTGCATGGCTTTCGCATCCAGTTCAATGAATACATTGCTTGATGAACCCTTCGAGAATCTTGATCCTAAAAGAAGGAGGATTATGATCAATCAGATCAGGGAACTGAAATCCACAACCGTAATTGTCACACATGAGATTGGAATACTGAATGAGTTAGACGATTGGGACATTTATGTTATGCACAGCGGTAAGATCTACGGTCCTGCAAAGTGTAGTGAATTTTTAAGAAGTAAACCGATTAAGGGATCAAGTGAAGATTCAATTATGACGATAGGCTCAGATGATGAAATAATTTCATTCGTTTTATCGGACAAAGGAGAAATGGAGCTATACGGAAACATAGATGAAATGCTGCAAAAAATATATTAATATCAGTGAATGGCCACAAATTGCTCAGTGGGAGAAGAAAAGACCTGCTTTGGCCGGTTTATAGGCAATGTTTGAATCTTAGATACACATTCACTGGTACAAATTAATATGCCCTGTTAACATACTGAATTATGACAATGGAAGATTATCAATCACTTTTAGAAAGAACTTCTGATATACTGGCTAAATCGACAGTAAGTCAGGAGAGACTGAAGATTCCCAAACCGGTTATAATACTGGAGGGCAAAGTCACAATAGTAAGGAATTT
>JAKAYH010000426.1 GCA_021826835.1 Thermoplasmata archaeon
AAGTATTCCGGGTATTTTCTTCCACTGTGAACTACAGAATAAGTAAATGAAGCCTGCATCAGGCAAATCAATATTAAGTGGTTAAAAATCTCCTATGCACTTCCATGGCCGGGATGGGGTAGAGGGTTATCCTTGGGGACTGTGGATCCCCGGACCCGGGTTCAATTCCCGGTCCCGGCCCTTCTTATATCGTTCGGTTTAAGAATTTATGACGGCAATTTTTTGACTTGTTTTTATTTTGTAAAAGTTGTACTCCCTGTCTATATCTTTAGACTATTCTTCCAAATAATCCTGTGTTTGAATTACTTCTATTAGTTTAATTCTGGCAGGAAATTTTCTAATTGGGAAAATGATTATTTTAAGCCGTTTGAAAATTGTAAAGAGTCCACCTGAAATATTTCAGTTCCTCTGTGTCTCAAAATGCATTATTGCTGCTATATAGGGTTAAAAAGAAAAAATAAAAGAAAGGTAAATAAGAATGGGGGTACAACAAAATTAAAAATAAATTGGATGGGATTTAACAGTTAAATTAGAATTACCTGGGAGAAATTCTGACTACGTTGCTTCCTCTTATGATAACAGTGCCGAGTTTTCTGTTAAGGTTTTCAGTATTTTCCTCAACTTCATCCAGCACCATGTTCATATATTCATCATACCCGGAAAGTGTCCCTTCGAGTATCCTGTTATCTTTAAGCAGCAATGCAACTTTTTTGTTCAGATTTTCTTCCAACATTTTCATAGGCATTATCATTTTTTACACCTTAGTTGTATTCGTCTTCGTCTAGTCCTTCTTCGCGACTCATTATTACCTGGATTAGTCCCTTGAGAACTTCTTTAACATCCTCAAGTTCTTTTCTCATTGTTACCACTTCATTTGAAAGTGTTTCAACATCCTTTACCTTGCTAGCAGTATCACCTTTCATGCCATATCCTCCATGATATTTATCATTCCGTAATCATCTGCAACTTTTCTTATCTCGGTTCTCTCACAATTGTCGCAGTAAAGTGCCGCATTCTTTTTTACCATGGGTAACCTGCATTTAGTGCACAGAGTTCTAAGTACTCCAAGGTTTTTCCCGAATATTCCAAGGTCCAGACCTCTGTCCCCTATTCTGAGAATTTTTGCCCTTATGAAGTCCCCTATGTGCATGCTGGGCTCATTGTTTCTCCCATATTGTGAGGACATGCCTATGCTTCCGTCGGCAACATATTCGATAAGTCCCTGTTCTCGGTCAAAGACCGCTCCAACCTTGACTGTTGCTCTACGCTGATCCATTTTCATAATCTGACCGTAAACAATCTGTCCGCTATGGAGGGAAATTTTGCGTCTGGGAGTCTGCACAGAAATGGTGAGGTTTTTCTCATCTTTTTTCAGGCGACCATAGGCAAGTGAGATTACGTCGCCATTTTCTTCCATGGTATTCCTGCCCGGAACGTATTCCTCAGCAGTGGCAATTACATCGCCAGGCAAAACAAGGTTTTCTTTTTCATTTTGTGTATTCTGCATATGTATCAGCTTGTCAGATAAATGAACCAACGTTTTCAGTCTCAACAGTTAATTGTATTTAATTAACCTTTCCCCGTTCAATTTTCGATCCTCTCTCACAAAACCGTGAAATTTTCCTTTGAAATAGAATATTTGTCACAATTTAAAACCATGATAAGCAATTGAATTTAGGTAGGACGTAATACCGGAATGATTATGATCATTGACGAAGCTTTCTTTGGCTTTGCCAGAGCAGGAACCATGGGCGGGAACACCCCGTATCCTTGCATACTTGATACTACAGATCCAGAACAGTTGAAATTAACTGATGGGTCATTGGAAATACTAGGTCAGAAAGCACGACCTTTCAGGGAGAAAGACACCGATGAACCGGCTGATTTTAGGAACCCTGTAGAATGGCTTTCTGAAGACATTGTTATAATACCAGACGGGGCACAGCTGATTCAGAGACCAAGGGAGCTCATAGAAAAATTGTCATATATCAGAAATAAACACGGAATGAGTAAGCTGATTTATCTCCAGGGTATCGCAGATCCATACCTGATTCCCATTCTTGTATATGCAGGGGTTTCCATTTTCGACGACAGCACCATCAGAATGGAGAGTATAAAAGGTATCAAGTATACAATCTTTGGGCGTTCAAAAGCAGATTCAGCTGAGATAACCGATAATATTGATTTTATAAGGGAACTCATAAAGGCTGTTTCAAGGTCAATCCGTTCAGGTTCCATAAGGGAAATTGTTGAAAAATACCAGATTTCCTCAAAAGCATTGGAAATTATGAGACTTCTGGACAAAGATTATGAAGAGGAATGCGAGAAATTCTTTCCCAGAAGAACACCCTACATTAAAGCGAATTCTCTGGAATCACTGAGAAGGCCCGATCTAACGAGATACCGGGAATATGTATCAAATCAATATAAAAAACCGTCTGGCAAGAATGTTGCTGTTCTAATGCCCTGTTCAGCCAGGAAGCCTTATTCAACCTCAAAATCACATAAGAGAATAATAGAAGCTATAGGGAAAATGAGAAATCAGGTTCATGAACTCATAGTGACATCACCGGTGGGTCTAGTTCCAAGGGAGCTTGAACAGACCTATCCTGCATCATCATATGATATACCTGTTATTGGAGAATGGTATGATGATGAAAAGTCAATGATAAGCAACATTATTGGTGCCTTTTTCAAAAACAACTCCTATGATAAGGTTGTCGCTTTTGTGGACAAGGATCTCGAATTCATAATGGATAGCCTGCCAGAAGGTTCAATACTTGTAAGCTGGGACAGGAGTGATGAATCACTTTCAAGGCTCAGGGAAACAGTTTCCTCAATCATATCCGAACATCCTTCATCTGTGAAGACAAACTACAAAATGGAACGATACACCAAAATTGCAGAATATCAGTTTGGTGAATGGATTGCTAAATATCTCGAGGGCTGCAAGATTGTGAGGAATTACAATAGTGAAATGGTAGTGAAGGACGGAAAACCGGTTCTGATTTTCAACGAAACTTTAGGTAAGTTCACCATAAACAAGCAGTCTGCACCCTGGTTTATTGAAAACGGCAAATTCCTTGTGGAGATTGACGATTTCAAGCCGACAGCCAATATATATGCCGTTGGTGTTAGATCGGAA
>JAKAYH010000427.1 GCA_021826835.1 Thermoplasmata archaeon
TCCCAAGGATAACAGGTGACAATTTCATACGATGGCAAACACAGAGGGGGTGTGTGTACAGGTGTTCCTTTTGTGCTTTCAGACTTCCAAATGGTACAATTGCCCAGAGCGATCTTGATACGGTTAGAAAGGAACTCAAAACAATTAAAACACTAGGAATTAAGAATGTGGCAGTTCTTGATCCGGTGTTTTTCCTGAATCGTGAAAGGGCATTAAATATATTAGATTTAATAGAGGAAATAACCCCTGACATTAAATTTAGTATTCAGACCAGATTTGAGCACCTTAACTTAGAAATTATAGAGAAAGCATCCAGATTGAACATCGTACTTGAATGCGGTCTTCAAACATTGGATACAAAGGTTCAAAGGAGAATAAAACGCATTAACAAGAGAGAGAAAATGATGTCGGTAATCCATGATCTCCACGTAGACAAGATTATGTTCGAAACTCATCTCATTTATGGACTCCCTGAACAAACGTACGAATCATTCATCTATGACTTGAAAGTTCTCATGGAAACAGGATGCCGCGTTTTGAGAATATTCCCTCTATCAAGACTCAGAGGTACAGAGATTGATGTAGAATTTAATAATAGTGATATAATATTTTCACCCATCTTCCCAAAAGAGGTTATTGAAACAAGGTGGATGAACAGAGGTGAAGTTTTCAGATTGAAAAAACTTCAGGTTTTTATTGAGGACAGCAATGGTTTAATAAGTGAAGACCTTATGAAAATGTTCTACAGCAAGATGGAAGTGATTTAATGGTTCTTAAAATCTATAAAGGGGGAGAATTATATGAAACTGGAGAGAAAAAGCAGCTTATTGAACTCATTGATCTTTTGGCAAAGTACTTCAATGAAAACGATAGGGATGTATTCCTTTACGTTGATCCTAAACTAAATGGCGTATATAGTCAGATAGATTGTTTGTTTTACAGACAAGGAAAAATAACAATCCTCGAATTGAAAAATATAATGGGAGACTACAATCCTAATACTAATGAAACAAATTGGAAATTCATAAAGGGTGGTAAAGAAGAAGATTTCAATCAAAAAAATCCTTTTAGTCAAGTCAAAATACAAAGATCAAAACTGACTGAATATTTATGTAAACTAATAGACAAGAGTAAAAAAGAGAATGGAGAACAAGGAGAACCTTGTAAGAAAAGAATTAGTAAATATGTTTCTGCTTGGGTTGTGACTGCTTCAGATTCGAGGTCTGTTAAAGATGTAAACTCCGAACATCCATGGTTTAAGGTATTGCCAATGGGAAAAGACTTAGCAATCGAACTTAGTAAGAATACAACTGGAGACAGGGACGCAATCATCTCTGAAGATAAGTTTAAGTATTTACTTGAAGAGAACAATGCCAAGAAAACTAATCGAGATGACATATTTTTCAGAGTCGGGGTTCCTGGCTTAGAGCTTGGAAGAGTTCCTCTCATAGAAACTCTATTAGAATCAGATAACGATTCTGACCTGACCAAAGCAGTAAAATACTGTAAAGATTTAATTTTAATCGAGTATTTCGATAAACTTAAGAAAATATCTCAAAGACAGCCCGATAATTTTAGATATCAAATTATTTCCATATTATTCGACTGGCCCAATTCATATGAAGAGAAGTTTAAAAAAACTGAAGTTGCCGATCTTCTAAAATATACGATAAATGACAATTATTTTGAGATAAGGAAATTGGCTCTTGCCTTTTTAATTAGTAATCCTTCGTTTATAGATGAAGACATAGAGTGTTATGCCTGCGAATCTCTGGAAATTGAGAAATATTTTAACCTGATCGAACTTAATATTCAAGTGCTTGAGCATTTTAAGAATAAAAAAACCGCACAAGAACAGCTTGGACTTTTCTATAAAAGGATAGAATCTAATTTCTTTATCTGGGAACAGCAATATCACAAATTGAATGAAGAATATACAAACAATTTAAAACACTCGAAACAATATTACTCCAAAGAAGAGTGGGAGAAATTCAACAGCATTAAAGATAATTTGAGCGAAGCCAGAACACAATGCAATGGTTGGGCGCCAATAACAGAAACTTGGATTGAAGTGTGTTCAAAGATAGGAAATAAACAAATTGGAGAAATAATACTCAATCATGGTAAGAAAGTTGTTGAAGTTCTAGGTCCTTTAGATTCAGATTATTATTCTCCTCCAACTCTTTTAGAATCAATAAAAGCACTTGGAAAATTAAAGCCAGATGGTTCTGAGGAATTCCTATTACAATTGCTTACTTCAAGGATCAATGAAAAAATCCTTTTAACGATCATTGAAGTGCTTGGAAACTTTAGTAGCATAAAGTCGCTTGATACCCTTAGAGAGTATCTCTATTTTCAAGATCCAAAAGATAGGATTGATGCAACGTTTGTCAAGATGGAAACATCATATGCTATATCGAAAAGGAAGGATATGGGTTCTTTTGAAAAAATCTGGACACTCTTCATGAATGATGAGGAGAGAAATCGGACAACATCAGAGGGAAAATCTTTCTTTAATAGTCTATTGTTGCTTGATCAAGAGCAACTGGAGAGAAACCTATGGAAACTAATATCTGACCAAGATTACAGTAAAGAGGTTTTTAATTTATACTATGAATTTATCCTTAAATCAGGTGATAATTTTTCAATCGATCAATGTGATTCCTTAATCTCTGGAGGAAAGATTGATCTTGATGATGATTATGGAACTCCTAAGGGTGTTTTGAGTTATTTGGTTCGGAATCTGCCCCAATTGAGAGATAAAGGCATTAAACTTGGACTAAAATATTTAGAAACTGGAAAAAAAGAAATTGAGGATTTAGGAATTGATCTGGCTAAACCTTATTTTCTTGAACACCCAGAAAAATTAGAAAAGTATGAAAAATCTGAGATGGAGGGTACTTCTTATGAGTTGATCATGATTTATTCTAAATTAAAGCGCTTAGACAAGATCGAAATGTTCACACGACGAGATGAACAAAACGTTTCAAGTATTGCATTCAATCAACTTAAAGAAATGATTTCAGATAAGTATTTTGAATATCATTATTTGTTTGATAATAATCAAATGCATTCTTGCAAATTCATCATCGGGGAGTCGGGTTTATTTATACAAAGTTACCGAATTGGTGACTATGGATTGG
>JAKAYH010000428.1 GCA_021826835.1 Thermoplasmata archaeon
TTAAAGGATGGAATATTGTTTCCTTGAATCCTATAATCAAGAACTTAAACTTATTCACCATAGCACAATGAATACAGCATGGATGATATTCTTTTCACTGATGCATCATAGAATCTACTATATTTTTTTTTAGAAATTTAAGGATAGGTATGAGAATTGAAATTGGATCGAGTATGATCAGTTTTCTCTTTTCATGAAACCAATGCTAATAAGTCTCAGAAAATATTGTTACACATCCATTCTGAAATAGCATTTAGTCATATTCTTCTTATCTATCAAATGTGGATTGTTTGCAAACCAATCAACTACCAAATGAATGAGTTTTACTCTATTCATATTCAAGGAGACGTGTTTTTCCTTGGTCTTTCCCTGCAATGATATTAATTGCCATTGAATCAAATCATCTATGGCTGACTTAATTTGCCCACCTTGGTTATCTTTAACACCTTGTTTTAAATGTTCTATGGAGGTGTGCTTATTTCCATAACATTTTGTTATGTGCAGTCTCCATATCATTTTCAGATGAAATCCATTTAAGCATACTTCCATTCTTACCACTCATGTTAAGGCGGAGTATTTCTTGCCAAAACTGTTTATAGTAAACAGTTATTACAATAATTGTAAAAGTAATTTACATAGTACCGCTAAATTAAATGTGTAATAGTAGGTGAATATAATATGATATCGGATATAATGAATAGTGCCGAAACGGTTAGGGTATTGGATTTTTTTATATATGACCCTTTCTCGGAATATAACAAAACGGAGATAGCGAAAGGATCATTTGTGTCAAGGCCAACTGTTCAGCGTATTGTTGACCAGTTACTAAAACTTGGCATGCTGAAGGTCACTGCAGAATCAGGAAATGCAAATCTGTTTGAGTTAAACTTAAAATCCCCACTAGTTAAGAGCTTGATTTCTTTCACATCAGAACTTAGCAAAGCACTGGTTGATGCTAAGATGGATTCAATTAGCGCCTTAGAGGAAGGGAGTTACAACGAAGACTTTAGCCATGAAATTGATGCAGAAATGTTTGGTATGCTTTCGAATGTGAAACCAGATTTGGATGCCTTGCCAAGTGCGGCGTAGTGATTTAAATTGGCAGAAAGCAAGATAACTCAAAAGAAAGGCTCAAAATCCGCTCCAAAAAGCATAACCCGTGGTCACTCATTTCAAAAGATTTACTCCACTAATCTGATAGGAGGAGGTACGGAATATGACTTTAGGTTCGAACTGTTCAATGAAAAAATTAGGTTCTCTCCTGAAGACAAGTGGTCCTATATTAGTGATGCAATGGTCATTTTAACTCCTCAAGCTGCAAAAAAACTTAAGGGGTTACTTGAAGATTATCTCAAGAAGTATGAAAAAGAGAAGGGTGAAATATCAGTAAATCCGTCTAACATTGATCCAAGCGTAGAAAACTACCAAGGTTAAAAGATATTATTTTTATTTGAATGATGGATGTTCGCCTTTTTATGTTCAAATGATGTTGAAAATAGCTCTTTAAGTAGTACACTTCACATCTTCGCAGGTGATATATGCTCTCCATTTGTAATTTACATCTTCTATTAAAAAAAATTATGTTAGTTTTTTAGTGGCATTTCATTCCAATAAGAAATGCAAACGGGCATAATTCAGACAAAAGTGAGTAAATAATTGTGAATTTCCATAAGTTTGTACCTTAAAGTTGATAAACGATTAAATAGGCTGATTAAATTCGATATTTGTGAATACCAACTTAGTCCTGTATATAACAAGGAGGGCAATATACGCAGTTGTTTCGTTACTGTTGATCATTTCAATTGTCTATCTCCTTATACATGCAGTTGCACCGAACCCGTATTCTCTTGCCAAGGTATACGCAGGGCCCGGGCACACAACCAAATCGCAACTGGATGCTATTATAAAAGAATACAATCTTAATGCACCGTTGGATGTCCAGGTTCTATCGTATATTTCAAATATTTTTCATGGAAACCTAGGATTTGATCCATCATTCCACAGGCCAGAGATACAGTTAATAGAAAGATACCTGCCAAGAACACTGGAGCTTGTCATACCTGCATTAATATTTTCAATGTTCCTTGGTTTGTTCACAGGAGCATTTGGAGCTTCAAACAGGAGAAAGGCAGGTGATCAGGTTGTTAAAGGAGTTTATCTGGTTACATGGGCATCTCCACCGTTTCTGGTTGCCATTGTTCTGCAATTATTCTTCGCGTATGATTTAGGGCTTTTGCCGGCAACAGGCATGGTTAGCCCTACATTAATTACACCTCCCAATGTAACCGAATTTCCTCTGATGAATGCCATAATAGCTGGTGATTTTACATATCTTATCAGTTTAATCCATCACATGATCCTACCAATAATAGCCATAGGGCTTCTCAGTTTTGGAATTGTCACAAGGTTAACCAGGGCAAGCATGCTCGATTCAATGGAATCAGAATATTTCAAGCTGGGTTTGATGAAAGGAATCTCACGTAAAAGAGCTGTTTATACCGTAGCATTGAGAAATGCATCTATTCCCATTGTAACGCTGCTTGCCCTTTCATTTGGATATGCAGTTGCGGGAGCTGTGGTTGTCGAGGATATCTTTGCTTACCATGGAATGGGTTGGTTCATAGTTTTTGCAATAACTAATCTGGATTATATTGCAATACTTGGAACAACAATCATCATTGCCATTTCGATTATTGTGGCTAATTTAGTTGCGGATATTCTCTATGGAATACTGGATCCAAGGGTGAGGCTCGAATGATCAACGATTCAATTGGAACTGAAAATAAAACCAAAATTGTAAAGAAAAGCGGGTACAGAAATAGATCCAACCTGGTAAAATTGATGTCTAAAGACAAGACTGCCATAATTGGAATGGTTATTGTAGTTGCTTTCCTGGGCTGGTCAGGGATTCAGGGGTTGTTGGAATATATTTCCCATTATCCGGGATATTCTAACTGGGGTTACATGTTGCTTCCTTCCAGTCCATACCAGACATCCCTTGCAGACAGGTTGCTTCCACCTTCAACAAAATCGCTCTATTTTTTGTTCGGCACAAACTTTGAAGGGGAAAGCATACTTTCCAGAATGCTCTATGCGATGCCAAGAGATGCACTCGTTTCAATAATTGTGGTTTTCTCAGCCA
>JAKAYH010000429.1 GCA_021826835.1 Thermoplasmata archaeon
TATATCAGAGATACTCAACTCTATCTCAGAAGAAAGATTTCTTAATAGCGTTCTCTCCTCTCTTAAAACTGACGAAGGCTTGTTTGATGCGGCATTCCTTCTTAAATCTATGTCTCGGAATCGAAAGTGGGAAAAGCTGGCAGTTCATGAGACAGAGTCTTTGCTTTCGAATCCCGATATTTCTGAACAGTTTATGAATGTGCTAAAATCTCAGATTTACTATTCGAAAGACCTTATTGGAAGATTAGAAAGCGGTTTCACTGGTAAAAGTTTCGATAATCATGAACTGTTGCAATACATCGAAAAAAAACCTGATATTCTATATAGCAACAAAAATGAGAAAAACTTATTGAAGAATTCGGAAAAGTGGAACTACATAGGATTGAAGAGCGGAAAATTCGAAAAAATTTTTTTGAACTCGTATGAATGGATTGAATATACAGAAACGAGAGAAGATAATCTGGGCCGCCTGTATCTGAATCTTGACGATCTTGTCTCATCAAAATTACTAGTTGAAGGAAATGAGTACATCATAGAAGCAAGGATAATGACGGAGAATGTAAAGTCTGCTGAAAAACCAGACATTTGTGGCGCGACTGTTGGTGTAGCTTATGCCGATGATGCGTGTTGGACACCAAGAAAAGACGCATTCCAGATAGAGATAGGTTTTGTTCAGGGAACTACGGCAGATACATTATATCAGGGGAGATTCAGACTTGGATTCATGCCGCCTGGTTGCACACATCTTATTCTATACCTTGTCAATGTTGTAGGAACTGGAATATGTTTATTTAGGGATATTGTGCTGAGGAATGCTGAATGAGACCTCAACAGTGAAAGGAAAACCTATTGTTATGTTGGTTTCGCTCACACCAATACTTTCGCCGATCTTCTTTATCAGCGTGCTAATATCCATGAAATAACGCAGAAGGGTAGCGGCGATGAACGGCCTTGCATTTGCAACTACGCCCGCAAATGATAGCATTGCAGTTAGTCGCTCATGTGCATCTTGGACAGAACTGTCAAGAAGTTTATTTATTTCCGATATCTCCTGCTTAAAATAATCTCTCCAGTCCGTGATGTTAAGAGCTGTCAGCTTCCTTAGCTCCAGATCTCCCGAAATTTTCCATTTTTCTAGAACCTCCTTAATTATGTTAAGATCATCCATATATTATTGCAGTTCAATTGTACTGATAAATTTATTGCGCCTTTCATGCTGATCCTGAAAGTGAGGAAAAAGAAGTTTAATCTTTGACCAACAAGAATTTTGATATGAGAGTGTGCAACTTAACTTATAAGAGTGGGGTGTTAAATGAACTTATATCGTCAATATTGATATCCGGACAAGATAAATCTAAAGTATCCAGGTTAAATTCCGGAGTTAACATTTTTATATGACTTGGTGAATAACCGCTGAAATGGTTTCGAGTAATTCCGATGAAATTGTTCTTAATAAAGATATTGAACGCATTCTAAATGCAATCTCCAGAAAAGCAAGGTTAAGCAAAAAAGAAGATCTTTATACTTATGTGTCGAATAATTCGGACGAGTCTAAAAAGCTCGAGATAAGAAAGAAAATCGTTAAATTGGATGCCTTCCCTGACATTGAGTTCAGGAAAGAGGGAGAAATTCGTCATGGTGGGGGAGGTGTAATATTCCAAGTGTGGGGAACGGGTATACTTGCTAAAAGGCAATATGCTTTGAAGATCGCCCGCCCATCAAGTTTCGAGAATCTGCTCGATCCGGACAAACACTCGACAGTCGATGTAAGTGTCTTGAAAACCCAGTTTGATTCGGTTAACCAGGAAGCAATAAATAGTGCATCTCTGTATCATAACAATGTTCTTACATTGTTCAGTTTATCATCAATCAAACTTTTTTTGGATGATCGAGCGGAATTTAACATTCCAATTTCACTCTATGAGTGGATACCAAAATCCTCGCCCATTGACACTTACATCTATGAGCACTCTAATAGCCTGAGCGATGTGATTTCTCTTTTTCGACAGGTACTTCGGGGCTTGGAACACATTCACGAGCAGAATTTGATCCACTGGGATCTAAAGGCAGATAATTGTCTTGTCGTTTCGAACGAAAACAGTTCTGGACCGCGGGTGAAGATTATTGATGTTGGCAATTCGAGACCTCTTTCAAAAGAGATATCAGTATATAATGAAAGAGAAATAGCCTTTACTTCCGGAAATAATCTCCCCGATGATTTTCCTTACGAAATTGACAAAGTAAAAGACCATAGAGCTTTTGTGGTGCTGGAAAAAAATTATCGAACTCTTGATAGACCATGGCTTGACCTGTATATGTTCGGAAGAATGATGGGGAAAATTCTGGGTTTTCTAGATTTTCCCTCCGAGAATCCTGAAAAGCATGAGATGAGGACTAAATTCCTGAAAAAAATGACAAAAGACTGGATAGTGAGGGATCCAAGAACAAAGCGAACACTTGGGATGCTCAAAATAATTTATGGTCGCCTTGTGGCCCCTATCTCACAATATTTTAAGGATCCAAGCATTAAACCTGAAGAAGACAACGACCTTAGGTACTATAAAACTGTGCGTTCTTTGTTTGAAGATTTAGGCAAGGCCATTCCAGAATATGGCGCGACGAAAAATATCCCGGAACTCTCTGCGATTCCTCAAAAAATTATAAGGTTACCGATTTCAGGAAATGTTGAGCATTCTGCAAGGATTAAGTATCTTATAGACTCCCCACCGATGAAGCGTCTCTCGAATTTTCTCCAACTCAGTCATACATACATGGCCTTCCCCGGAGCCAGACATACACGTTTTGGTCACTCACTTGGGACCATGGGCGTTGTATTCCAATATATTCGCGCGTTATATTCGGATGATGAGTCGCCAGATTTTAGACTTCTGTGCGACGACGAGGACATCCAAGCACTAATATTTGCCTCTGCGGTTCATGACATCGGTCATACAGCATTCAGTCATTACCTGGAGGAAATGGACACACTTTTTAGGAAATGCAAACATGAAGATTATGCACAAGCCATACTTCGCCAGGACAAGAGTCTATACTCAGGTATCGTAATTGATAATGACATGCAGGAAATGAGAAAGATTGCAAGTTTTTGGCTTGGCCTTGATAGTGGTAATGGGAATGCG
>JAKAYH010000430.1 GCA_021826835.1 Thermoplasmata archaeon
CAGAAACCCCTTCCACGTCCATTGTAACCTGGAAAAATCCATTCTGAGGCTCCTTCATTTCAAGAATATAACTTAATTTCATTGAACCTTCCCATCTACAGATTTCCTTACGATTTAAATTTTATCACTAAAATCCACACTAAGAATATACAATTGTGTTTATGTTACTAGTACCGGTTTTCCCGTCATTAATTTCTCCTTTTATCCTTCATTTCCTCTGCAAGATATTCAGTGAAATAGCTTATAACTATATCTGCTCCAGCTCGGAAGATGCTGAGTGTGCTTTCTTCAATGGCTGATTCGTTCAGAAATTTTCTTTCTACTGCGTTTTTTATCATCTGGTATTCCCCACTGACACTATAAGCCACAAGTGGGTGATCAAATCTTTCTCTTGCCTCTCTTATAATATCCAGATAAAATAGTGCAGGTTTTACCATTATCATATCTGCACCTTCCTCTACATCAAGTGCAATTTCCCTCATTGCCTCCCTTCTGTTGGCGGTATTCATCTGATATGTCCTTCTGTCCCCAAAAGATGGCGCTGATTTTGCAGCTTCTCTGAACGGACCATATAGACTTGAACTGTATTTTGCACTATAAGCCATCACTGGAACATTCTCAAACCCTGATTTATCAAGATATTCACGTATCTTTTTAACTTGGCCATCCATCATTCCAGATGGTGCTATTATATCCGCGCCACTTTGAGCTTGTGAAACAGCTATCCTTCCATAAACGTTCAGGGTAAAGTCGTTATCAACATAGTTTCCTTTCAATATGCCACAATGACCATGACTTGTGTATTCGCACATGCACAAATCTGTTATTACCCCGATCCCTCTTTCTCTGAATATTGGCACTGCCCTCTGGATTATTCCATCTTCGTTATAGGCTTCACTTCCTTCAGTATCCTTAATTTTAGGTATTCCGAATAGAAGCACCCACTTAATACCAAGTTCCTTCAGTTGCGTTGCATAGGCTTCGGCTGAATTCAAAGAATGTTGATAAATCCCTGACATTGATTCAATCTTCTTCCTGTCAGTTAATGACTCGTCTATGAACACTGGCATCACCATATGGGCCATATCAATGGAAGTTTCTGAAACAAGTTCTCTCATATTCTCATTTAAACGCAAACGCCTCAACCGTATGTTTGGATACATAATAGAACAGTGAAAGCTTGAAATTAAGTTTTATCCCATCTCAATGAAAAATAATTAATTTATCTCTGTAAGTTTAATAACTGGCCATCCTTCCTTGTCCTTATCTATGTTCATAACAAAGATCTTATTTGTGCCAGAAGAGACCAGAATAGACCCAGCTACCTCAGAGAAGTGAATAGTAAGACCTGAATAATGACTTAATTTTTCATAATATTCATTATCAGCCACTATGACGACTATACCAGTAATTCTAATTTCATTAATTATATTGATAAGTTCCCCTATGAAATTTTGACCATAAGTAAATGAAAGGAAATCTGTTGAAAAAATGTATACATTTGGCCTTACAGATGAAGACATGAAAAAGTCTATAACCTCATTTGGGAAATCGGCGAACATGCTCTTTCCTTCAAGATTAATCACATATGGATTTGATCGTTTTGTTCTTTCAGCTGTTATATAGTGTTTCAATAAATCAGAATCCACGACTGAAACCAGTGTTCTTGATGTCTCATAGCTGCTGGAAGTAACATCAATAACACCTCTTCCTTCGGATATTGTCTGTTTTATTAAGTTATTTTTGAAAAGATTTACTGCATTATCCATTATTTCAGATATATTTTTACGGTGAAGTATAACAACTGTACCCAGAGGTATTTCATCTGCTGTTCCACCAGTCAACGGTATAAATTCCTTGTTTCCAAGAGGTACTTCGTATTGCTTGATTTGTTTGATTTCTGGTTTTTTCAGCATCTTTTTTGGATATTCAAATTCAGGTTGAGGAAAAACATTAAATCTTCCTCCTTTAAGAGAATAAAGAAATGTCGGGTTTGATCCTATGGGGAGACCCCTAAATTTCTCAATCCTCATAGTCCTTACAAGATAATCATTTAGAATTTTATAATCGAGGCTCATTACTCCATCGGCGTAATATTCCAATTGTGCATTTCCAGTGTTTTCGAGAATGACAACAAGACCTACCCCTGAGTGCTCCACAAGATCATTCTGCAATACCGAGAATAGTATCCCCTCATCAATGCCATACTTCTGAGCCAAGGCTTCGATTGAGTCTAGAATTATTATGGGGTTAGTACCTGCATTCTCTTCTACGAAAGAATAAATGGCGTTAATTTCAGGAATCACCTCCTGAATATTGAATATTAGACCGCTTGAGGATGAATTAACACGTTTTTCCTCGATCATCTGTTCAAGTTTTTTTAAAGAGTCGGTAGTGACTTTGGAAAAATCCTCCTTAAATTCAATTGAATCTTTATTGGAACGATATGAAACTTCATCTATGAAACTAAAAACTTCCTTTAAAGGATCATCGCTGAACCTCGAGGAGAGATAGTGAACCGGATTTTCTTTGTAGACCATTCCTGTAAATTCAAGGGCAAAAGTTGTTTTTCCTGAACCAGGTTTCCCTTTTACCACCAGAGATTTTCCGTATTTCTGATTGAAAAATTCAGAAAATAAACCAAAAACTTTGTTATCTGACATTAGGCACCTATTTGCTTAGATCTCTCACTGCTTCGATTTTCCACTCTTCGGAGAATCTCGTTATCATTCCGTACTGTATCTTTTCCATTGCGTCTTTATCCAATACCATTATGAAATATAGATTTCGTTCTATAATCGCACTCTTCAGTTGCTCAAATGTTCTGGCAACCTCAAAGAATGAATGGTAAATCATTAGAAGATCGAAAATATCAATAAATATTATATTTGCACCATCATCTGTTATTTTTTTCTGTATAGTCTCCATGATGAAGGAAAGATTCGCAGGCCTGTTTCTCCCGGCTCCTATGCTATCTGTAACCCATATAAAATTTTCAATATTGAGGACTTCCGGTATTTCCATTCGAAAATTATTTCTTGAGATAACTAGGATTTTTTCTTTATTTACATTATCTGAAAATAAAAGAGAAAGAAACAACTTGGTTTTTTCCGGTTCAGTGTTGTATATCACGCCCGGG
>JAKAYH010000431.1 GCA_021826835.1 Thermoplasmata archaeon
ACTTTGTGCAGTAGAGAGTA
Source organism: Thermoplasmata archaeon (assembly GCA_021826835.1). The sequence continues at coordinate 21 of JAKAYH010000431.1, forward strand.
TCGGTCCGTTCCTCCAGAAAAAGTTCCTTACAAAGAAATTTGTTATCTCCGTGATCTCGATTTCTCTGCCTACTAAAAATGGTTTAAGATCATTGACTGCTGACTCGACAGTTTTCTCAAAATCACCAAGTGTTCCTTCACCGTATCCCTTAATCCCTTCATCTGTAGTTATCTCAACCATGAAAAAATTCCGCCATACTGCAGCTGCAAAATAAGTTTTAATGTCCCTTATTTTCATAACATGTTATTCAAAACTTCTATTAAATTCTTTTTCACGTTACAGTTATTCGTATTTTTTTATCATAAGTGTTTAATAGGATAAGTTTTTATTAGCTTAAGACATATGCCAATATGCATTTGATCTGTGCACTATGGTGATCTCCTATGAAAGGTGCAATTATAGGCAAAGAGATATTTTCCGATGAGAAAAGTGCGGTTTATAACCCATCTACAGGCGAAATATTGGATTATGTTCCATTACTCAGTATCGATGAGGTTAGACACGCGATTGATTTAGCCGACGATGTTTATCATAGGTACTCTGTTTTACCTGCGCATGAAAGAAAAAAATTGCTTTTGAGGACTGCACAACTCATTAGGGAGTCTCAAGAGAATTTAGCTGTCATAATGGCTTCAGAAACGGGCCGCCCAATAAAAAGTTCAAGGGCAGAGATAGAAAGAACTGCCCAGATTTTTGAGTATTGCGCGTGGGAACTTTCTCATGTTCTCACAGGAAGTTTTATTCCTCTTGAAGTTTACGAATCACCTGCAAATAATGAAAATAGAATAGCTATTGAAACGCGGGAACCACTAGGAGTTGTCGCTTCGATCACTCCTTTTAATTTCCCTGGTGCTAGTTTTGCTCATAAAGTCGCAACTGCTCTTGCAGTTGGGAATACCATTGTACACAAACCTACTAAAAACGCTCCTTTGACGCAGATTGAGTTAACGAGACTTATTCTTAAAGCAGGTTTTCCTGAGGGTTCTGTTAATGTAGTTACTGGCAATTCTAGGCTTATAGGTGAAGAGTTCTCAGTTAATAACAAAATAAGACTTCTCACATTTACCGGTTCGTCTGATGTCGGCCTTGAACTGGCAGCTAAGAACATGAAACGTGGAGTTCGATCGATCATGGAAATTGGGGGAAGCGATGCACAGATCATTCTGGATGACGCTGAACTATCGACTGCAATAGATAAAGCAACGTTTGGGAGATACGACTATGCCGGACAGTTTTGTAATTCAACGAAGAGATTGATAGTTTCAGAAAACGTGAGTGAAAAGGTTGAAAAAATAATGGCCGATAAGATCTCATCAATGAAAGTTGGTATAGCGACAAAAGAGGAAACAGATATAGGGCCTCTAATTACTAACGAATCGGTTAACAATATGAAAATGTTCCTTGAAGATGCCTTATCTAAAGGATCAAAAATAATATATCAAGGGAAAACTCCGAAGACTGGCTTCTTTTTCCCTCCCACATTAGTTAGAGTATCTACAGGAGACACTAGGATGATGAATGAGGAAGTGTTTGGTCCAATCCTTCCAATACAGACAGTATCTAGCGATGAGGAGGCTATAGAGATAGTAAATTCTTCCAAATATGGACTGAACGCAGCAGTGTTCTCCAAGAATTTCAGCAGAGCGTATAAGATTGCACGAAAACTCAACGTTGGCACCGTAATCATAAATGATACGACCAGATTGAGATGGGATAACCTTCCGTTTGGGGGTCCAAAAATGAGTGGGATAGGAAGAGAGTCAGTTTCCAATACGATGTTAGAGATGACAGAACCAAAAGTTATAGCCTATACCCTGGAGAAATAGTGGCTATACAAAACGAACTCACGAGAGAGAGATAAAAATGATTGATCTCAGAAATAAGCACGTAATAATAACTGGAGGAACGCACGGAATTGGAGAGACAACATCTAAACTTTTTAGCGATCTTGGCTCTTCAGTCTTGATCATTGGTCGAGATAACGAACGAGCCGATAAGATAATAAGGGAGTCTAAGGGAGGAAATATAAGTTTCAGAAAATGTGACCTCTCAAACAGACAAGAAGTGGAAAACCTTGTAGGATGGCTTGATAATTGTGGAGAAATTTATGATGTTCTCATCAACAACGCATCAAGAAACTCTAGGTATAGTGTACTCGATATTCCGCTATCTGAATGGGACAGCATGATCCAGCTGAATTTGACCTCAGTATTGTTGCTCTCGAAACACTTTGCAAAGAAACTTAAAGATAATCATAAAAAGGGGAAAATAATCAACATCGGAGCAGTACAGTCTTTCTTTCCCCTGGACTCCTCATTTGCTTATTCTACCGTTAAAGGTGCTTTGAGATCTATGACGAAAAGCATGGCAGTTGATTTAGCACCGTTTGAAATTCTAGTCTCGCTTGTAATGCCTGGTCCAATTTACGCAAAAGCCGAATCGGACAAAGCTTCTCCTGACCTTGATTCAAGGTCTGCTACTTTGCTTGGGAGGATGGGTGAGAAACTAGAGGTCGCAAAATTGCTGGCCTTTTTAGCCTCTGATGATAACAGCTTCATGACAGGAAATGAAATAGTTATTGACGGTGGGCGGACAATTTCAAGGAAACCTGATCCTGTTGAAATTAAAGAAGACGTGATATAGTATGATTTATGTATCTCGACCTGCGATCCTGTAGGTTTATGTTCATACTATTATGGATTTAAGAAAAATGCATAGCTGGTTTGACAACTGGGTATACTTTACAAAATCTATATCCTGCATTGAGAATTCAAATTTAGTGAGTGTTGTAATAGGATGCAGAGGATTCTTAGAGGTTAACTTAATACCATAAACAGTTTGAATGTCAGTATTGTTTAAGTATTCAAACAATCAATTCTTGTGAAACTAGAAGTAGACGAGTTTCTTGGTACAAAAGGTCTTGCTTTACGAGCGTGGGCTGATGGGCTTTTTACTCGATTAGCCGCAATGAATGATCAAGTTTTCATTCTAGATTTTTCCAATATAACCTGATCTCCCTGGTTTTACCACCACGATACCTTTTCAAGTGCATCAAGGATGTCTTTCTGCTTTCTTGTCCTTTCCAGTTCGCTCATACTGCCATTTGCATTCTCCA
>JAKAYH010000432.1 GCA_021826835.1 Thermoplasmata archaeon
AAGGAATCGTGAACCAATAGCATGTCTAATTGCAGGAAAGAATGAAAAGCAGATCGTCGAGATCATGCTGGAAAAGATAACCAGCCTGTATGGTTATGATCCCATCATAGCCAATTTCCTCTCCTTTCTGAAAAGACACAGGAAAGAGGTATTCCTGTATCTTCAGGATCCAATGGTTGAGAAGACATCAGACATAGCGGAACAGCATTTCTCTATACAATCATGGTTGTTCAAGCACAGGTTCAAGACCAAGGAAGGATTATTGAAGACATCCTTCTGGTACCATCACTATCTATCAACTGATAATTGACAATGTCCTTATGCTCAAGAAAATGAGACAAGTGTTTACAATAAAATTCATTCGAAAATAATTGATGTTATTTATCTTTTAAGTACCTTATGCCCAACGTATAATTCAGGATCCGTAGTATAAGATTATACGCTTAAGACTTGTTATCATAAAAAATACGAATTGCTTTAGATTGGAGAACTCAAAAGTTCTGTCAGAAGGTTGAAAAAACTCTCCTTCGTTATACTCAACGTAGAAACCCTCGCTCTTTAACTCGTCCAAAGAAGTAAATAAAGTATTATTCAATCCCTTCAAGACATTCTGCATTTTTTTCAATTGGTCCGTTATTTGCTTTCTAGAAAAATTATTCGTCTCAAATTTAGATCCGGAAATCTTAGAAAGCCTTTGCACTTCATTCGGTCCAAAATTTCTTACGTACTTCGGCAGTATGTCTTCAATTAGTAGTTTCAGTTCCATCATAAATTTCAATTTAAAATTATGGTCCCTTAAGGACTTCCAATCACCAGTTGTTTCCACCAATTCACTTATAGACTGTAATATTCTTTTTGTTTCAGCGGTACTATCATACAATGAAATGCCAGATTTTCCCAGAGTGGGGCTCTGTGATATATCATCCATGAATTTGTCTATAAATTTATTCTTTTTATCGGAGGACCCAGCCATCTTGAACATGAGCCACCAAGCCTTAGAAATTTCTTCTAGTGCTAACTCCGTTAAAGCTGCTGATGTAGGCTTTGAGACTTTTGTGGCATCTTCAAATAATCTCTCAGCATTTGAAATGCATGCCTTTATACCAGCTAAGGATGGTACCATCTTTTTACTATACTCCAATATTTAATCAGCGCTAGAACATATGTAAATATTCATTTAAGAGTTTTGATTATTATATCGATTGAACCTCAATCGTGATGTCTTGAATCTCGTTACAAAGGATTAAGGAATTTAAACCCTGATAATGCCTCAGAAAGGAGACTTTTAAATTTATTCAGTTCTCTGGGGCCTTTTACACAAAGATTATGTGTTTCTATCGATTACAAACATTATTATCATGTCCAAACAATTTACCTTCATGCCATATGATGATAATGAAAAATTGATGGATCAGGTTGGAATGCTTGTTGGACTCCTCAATTCGGATGATGACAGAATATTAAAACTTGCAAAAGTTCAATTGATACAGTTGGAAAAAAAACATTGCCAATTCTTAAGGTTGTCCTCGACGACATGCGAATGAAAGAGTCTGAAGACCAGAAGAAAATGGATGAGTTTGAGCAAAACCAGAGAGAAGAGGAGAGCGAGGGTTATGGAATCCGTGCGAGTGCATCAGTTGCAAGAAGGGATGATATTGAAAATGAAGCCATTTTCAGTCCTTCAATAGTTAAAGGGGTACTAGATGTTCTTTCATTTTATGGAGATGACACATTAATTCAAACATTTTCTGATTGGTTGCCTTGGGAAAGTGCTATTGATGGCTTAATAAAGATAGGCAGTGAAAATGCGTTTAGAGCTGTAACCCCAAGTCTTAGCGACCTTTTTTCCTTGGGTTATTTAGATTCACAATCTGCGTATGAAATTAGAAATTTAATTAAGTCTTATGAAAAGGATTCTGGTTACAATATTTACGATTCTCCCCGCACATCAGCAGAGAAGATGTATACATTAGTTAAAAACAAAATTATTAAGGAAATTGCAGACTTTGTTGACAAGGATGTTATCACCAGATTTGTTAACAGTTATCCAAATCTAAGCCCAGCACTAAAGGATCTTGTGGCAGCTTTAATTATAATTGATAAAGACAAAAACTACAGCGATAAAGTTTTGAAATGGGCGGAAAATGGTAGCGATGAAGACGTTAAGAGACTATCTGTTATAATAATGGACCTCAGGCCTGAAATCAATAGTGAATCATCTAAAAGACTGTTTTCAAAGTCAATATCAAATTATAAAGAAACAGAAAACCTCCTTCAGTATCTGATGAGTAACGCAGAAGTTGATGATTTGGTGGAAATGGAGCTTGAGTTATATATAAAATCAGAAGAAAACCGTCGCCGTGAGAAAATGCCAGGTTATCTTGCTGGTTCAAATCGTACTCAAGAGCCCCCAGAGCCCGAGGTAATATCGAAATATATCATCTCAAAACTTCAGGATAAAAGAGAGGATGCCATATCTTACATATCCAAGGTTTTGACAGACAAGAACAAAAATAAAGTCAAAGCAGCTTCATGGTTGTTAAATCAGATCACTTAAGGACTGATCAGCTCACCCACTCATACCCCATTAACTTTGCCTGTTCTCTTTTAATACGTTCCTTATCAAAGATTATTCTCTTTGTTAAGTGAGTATTTTCCATTACTATTTCGTAAAATCACTCTTTACATGCAATTGCTAAAACTACCAAGTTTCATACCGGAATATTTTTATGGTATAAACAAAATAACCTACAATCGAGGTTTTCCTAAAACCTTCACTTTAACTCCATATCTTTCACGTAATTCGTGACATCAGTCAATTTTGCCTGAATAATTGTTCAACATGGCATGTTTCTCTATGTTTTCTTCTCTTTTTCCCAATAATTGGGATAGCTCACGCTATCCTGTCCTGGAATATTGCCCTTATAAGGTTGTAGCACATTGCTGTGAAATATGTCTTCAGTCTCACCCTCTGTACCGTCGTCACCATTACATGACCAAAGCGGAACATCCTCTTGAAGAATGCATAGGGATGTTCCACCATGGATCTAATACGGGATATACGGATATTCCGGCGGATACTCTTCAAAGGCAATGAATGTCCCCTTACGGATCGATCCATTGTAC
>JAKAYH010000433.1 GCA_021826835.1 Thermoplasmata archaeon
TGCATAAGTATTGAGTGATACATTGTAGGAATTCCCGGATAAATAAGAGATTTCTCATTTGAAATTGTTTTCAGCACCCTGTCTGTATCTCTTGGGTCCGGAAGAATAACAATCCTCTTTTTCCAGTATATTGGCGTAATCATCGCGGTAGTCAACCCGTAAATATGGAAAAATGGGATTGCAGATAGGAAAGAAAGGTCTTTTCTATCCTGATCCTTCGCGAATTCTATCAAGGCATATGCATTGAAGACAAGATTTCTGTGTGTGAGGATTGCACCTTTTGATGTTCCAGTAGTTCCTCCAGTATACTGGATAACCGCAGGCTCTATAGTTGTATCAACAGCAACTTTGGATGAAAGCCCGTTATTATTCATGATCTCCTTCATAAAGAACACGTTCTTGCTCCCCTCAATCTTGACAGACTCCTTCTTCAGCTTTCTCGAAAGAGAATATATGGAACCTATAAAGTTGGGCAAATAGTCCGCAATTTTACATATAACTACCCTGTTCAGGATTCCCGGTATGAATTTCTGTATTTTAGGGTAGAAATCATCCAAAGTAATCATTGTGCTGGTTGTTGAGTCGACGATTTTCTCCCTGATTTCAAAATCCGTATATAGGGGGTTTAGGTTAACTACAGCACACCCAATCTTCACTGTGGCAAAAAACGCAATGATATAATGAGGAGAGTTTGGCAGCATTATTGCTATTCTGTCAGATCTTTTCACTCCTAAATCCAAAAGACCCTTTGCAAATTTATCAACTGCTACGCTCAATTCTGCATAAGTGAATTTTTTTCCTATAAAATCAAGTGCCTGCGCCTTGGGTGACTCCTTTGCGGCTTTTTCAAGAATTTCATAAAGGGAAATATCCGGTACTACAAACTCTCTTTTCACATTTCTTGGGTACATAGACTCCCATTTTTTCTCGAAAGAATCATATACGCTTTCATTTTCTACCATTCTTTTTCACTCCAGTGGAATAAGCATGATAGTTACAGAAAGGTATTTGATATTTTTCATGTATTGAATCTGGGTTTTTTCCTTATAAACAAAAAGATGGTGAATTGTGGATTCAAATCTGATGGCCCATTTTTTCTTTCTTGGTCAAAAGATAGAATTTGTTGTACTCAGTGGACTGACTCTTTATAGTTATCCTCCCTGAGACTTTTATGCCATTAGATTCCAGAAAGTTAATCTTTTCCGGATTGTTTGTCATTATCCTGACACTCCTTATATTGAAAAAATTCAGTACTTCCACTGCATAGGTATAATCCCTTCTGTCTGCAGGAAGCCCAAGTTTGATATTTGCTTCAACCGTGTCATATCCCTCTTCCTGTAGCTGGTATGCCTTGATCTTGTTAATTAACCCAATCCCCCTCCCTTCCTGTCTCAGATAAATAAGCATTCCGTAGGGTTGCTCCCCCAGATATACGAGAGATTTAAGCAACTGGTCTCTACAGTCACACCTCTTTGAGCCAAAAACGTCTCCAGTCAGGCATTCACTGTGTATCCTCAAGGGCACATCGCTTTTACCAGAAACATCTCCTTTAACGATTACTGCATTTTCATTCGCAATCTCGTTCTGAAAAGTGTAAATATCAAAATTGCCTGCTAAGGTAGGCAGTTTAGCTTTTGCTGCTAATGTTATCATCTTTTTCATGGAATGATTATTATTACATATTAAAAGGTATATCACAATATTTGGCACAAATTAATCTTTCAACAGCATTGCATAGGAACAATTATTTAAGATCGATTCTGGAATTGAAAAGGATAATCTGGTCTGGATACCAGTCACAAAATATAATTCCCTAACATTTTTCATTGGTCATTGTCGATAAGGATTTATCCTCAAGATCGAGAGCGCGTATCCCTGATCAATTCATGGAAACAGAACTGGCTAAAAATATTATACAAGATCGGCATAACTTTCAAAGCAACAGTGTAAGAAGATTCGAGAGATGCAGGATCTAAAGCATATCAAGTTAGATTCATCATCATTCTTTATCAAAGGTTTCTGTTGAATTAATAATATAAGCAAATGTAGGATACAAAACAATCATATTTATATTATCCATCGTATTTCACTGAATAGCACTTACAATGTTAAATCAACAAATTATCTTAGAGAGAAGTTCACAATATAAGGCACTAAAGATTTTAATTGTTATTTTACTGTCAGCAATGGTTGCCATACCTGTTGGATTGTTCGCAAACACTCAGCATGTCAATAATTCAATAACTTATAGATGGCAGGGCGAGTCTGTGAGTTTCAATGGAAATAATGTAGTGATCGGCTTTGGCAATCATCTTTATCCAGTCTCATGGACTGTAACAAAACTATCCCAGCCTTCCGGGAACACAGTTTCCCCGATGGTTTCACTATCCATTCCATCAATCAACGAGGTCAATATGACACATTACTCCTACAGCAGAATATTCAATTCATACCAGAATTCTGCAGTTCTCACAGAATCAGGAAACGGCATAAGGGTTGCCGAGATTTATTCTTTCTTAAACAATGGCATAGATGCATCCATATCCATAGAGAACATGGGAAATACTTCAGGAATGTATGCAGGAACCTTCGTACTGCAGGCCCATGCACATAAACATGCAAGCCTGTTTGGATACAATCCAAAAGCCATAAGTCAATCCCTCCAATCCAATACGAATGGATACATAATCAACTCCAACCAGTGGGAGATCTGCCAGGGAAACATATTAATCAACTGGCAGCAGGAGACATCAATATTCCACCTTGGAACACTGGTATCAAACAGGTTGGGAAGTGCCATAAGCCTTCCCTTCGGGCCCATAAATCTCAATCCCCGTGAAACCTATTCCATAGATCCTGTCATAAGACCCATGGTAATTTTTGGAGGTGGAGGAGGAAGTACAGCAGCACAGGTCAGATTCACCGAATCAGGACTACCATCAGGAACCTCATGGTCTGTAACCATGAACGGGCATTATTCCTCCTCAACATCATCCTCAATATATTTCAATGAAATAACAGGAAAATCATATCCATACACAATAAGTACCGTTTCCGGATACACCAGTTCACCATCTTCAGGATATGCATACGTGGGAAATGGCGAATACATTGTTGGTGTAAC
>JAKAYH010000020.1 GCA_021826835.1 Thermoplasmata archaeon
AACCTTCCGTATATTTGATGGTAAAGTGTCGTATAATTTCAGAAATACCGACGGAATTACCCTGTTCGCCTCTATGAGTTGTGGAAACTCATCTATGGCTATTATGACCTTTGATCCTTTTGCTTTTGTCTGAAATGAACTGTTACCCTCTAGAGCGGAGAAAAGGGATTGCCAATCATCAAAATTGGTCTTAAGGATACTGTCTTCGCCCGGGAACTTTGCGATAGCCATCTTGAAGCCGTTTATGTTTTCTCTATCTCCCTCTGTGGTTGCAAGAAAATAAACCCCTGTCACCTATGAACTTACTGATCAATTCGGTCTTTCCAACTCTTCTTCTACCATAAATGATGAAAAATGATGTGCCATGAGTGGTTAGCGCACCTTCCAATATTTTCATTTCTTCAATCCTGTCTACAAATTTATGTTAAGTCATAAGTATTATACTTCGTTCACAACAAATAATTACATATAGGCACTTCACGACATAAAGCCCCTTTTTAGCTAACCGATGGATGCCGTTCAATAGTACCAAGACTAAACATCGACTTCAATTTGGGATGATTCTGCTGTGTTGAACAAATATTTAAGCACCGTTTAGCGAGAACAGCTATTTAGACCGCTATCTGTCCTGCGTCTTCAGCAGATCCTTTTCCTTACCGGAAAGGATGGGGTTCCAGTAAACTATTTCCGCCTTGTTTCTCTCCATGAAATCTATTACCTCCTGCTCATCTCCGCTCTGCAGGAGAATTGCCTCCATTCGGATATCTTAAGTGTTTCTTCCCGTCAAGCAACCATGAACCCTTGTGTGGTATGTTCCATAATCAGAACTATTTTTGTAACCATACAGCTTACAACAAAAGATGTAAAGCTTTAAATTGCGTAGCATACTCACGCGCCGATGTTGTCTTTAAAGGTATCCACAAGGCTGAACGCACAGGAAATAGAAGAAGTTTTTCAGACCGCCGTTGGTTCAATAGATTTTTCAAAAAGCTATTCAACAGGATAATCTGAATTATTTGTAGTAGCTGGCGCCAAGTTTTTTTTCAGGACTTCTGATTATATTGGGTTCTTTCTTTCTGCGTTTTATGACGGAAAGGAGACAAAAGTTGATTTTGGTAGGATTGGGGGTGGAACTGGACTCTTTAACATTAGATGGGGTGCAGGAGATAGAGTAGAGGAGGCAATAAGACAGGGTATTGCTTCTATGTGTGAAAATAGCGGAGCATTGTTAAGTGATGAAAGTTCATAATTGAAAGGATCATCCATTGAAGAATTCCCCAATAAATTTACAATATTTGGATCGAGAAAGTTAAGGTCTTGAGATGTGGATGAAGTCTGGAACTTATATGAATTGTAGAGGCATTAATATCTATGCACTAAAAGCCCCACGCAACGATTGACCCCATAGAACTTCAACATGAGGTTGGGGGTGTCTCCATTACGCAGTCTGGACAGAGGGAATGATATTTTGGTACCAAAATATTATTCTTTTAAATACATAGATCATTTCCTATTAATCCGGTAAATTATTCCTTTGAGAAAGTACTGAGTTTACTTTGGGTAATTTCCTGTTGAAATATGTGAAGACGAGTAAACCTATGGAATTTCACGCCAAGTCCCTCTCAGAAATAGAGTAAAGCTCTGAAACTACCCATAGCCTCAACGTCAAACAGTGCTTGCAGTGTTACCGCACACTGCTTACCGACTGCCTTCATGACATAGTATTATGGCGTTTGGAAAGGAGTGATAGCGGTATGGTATCCATTATGTAGGGCCTGTGTTTCGTAATGGTTGAGCTTTTCCAGTTTTCTGATATATTGTGCTGTCTACAGTACATGAACATAAGGAGGTCTTGTGTGTATTCCCATATCTCGTCGGGAAATCGGATGCAGGGCTGTGTGCAAAGTAGTTGCCCCATCCCCTCATTACAGGGATCGCATCTTAATTTAATTCTCGTTTTGTCCTAAAGTGAGAATAATATACGCTGATCTTGATCGGAATCATTCGCAAATATACGAGAGGTATAATTCAAGGGAAGAAGTAGAACAGGTATTCGACGCAATGAAGAGTGATCTCGAATCAGACGATACATATTTGGGAGACAATAAAAAGGTGAAGGAATTATTCTTCTTAGTATTTCTAGCACTGCGGATAATATCCAGAACCCTGAAGGTGTTGAAAGATTATGATATACTGGGAAAGATGTCTGTGAACGAAATTATCTCTGAACTTTCAAAGATGGAGAGAATTGTTCAGAAGGGTGGATCGGAATACTTTGCAGTTGTTCAAAAGAAAGATGAAAGGATTGTTGAACTGTTCAAAGACAAGATACCCATGGGTTAAATTAGAGGGGGTTTAGGTAAAGAACAAAGAAATTAGGAGATATACTAACTGCGCTGGAGAAAATATGGCGAGGGTAAACATGAAGCAATCAGGAAACTACCGATTTACAAGAAGAATGAAATAAATATGTGCCTACATTTCAAACGATGTGAGGTTCAAAACATTTAAAAAAATACTATGAAGACCTCCGTTTCCATATGAATACTCCAATTAGGGCTAAGACCACAAATACGACTATGATTGCATATCCTACTGTTACTGGTGGTGATGGTGTGGCTGATGATGGTTTAGTGAATTTGACAGATATAGATGTGTTATGTCCATTTACTGTAATGCTTCCTGATGTCTTGTTTGCGGAATAACCGGATGTTCCTGAGATAGTATATGATACAGATCCATTAGTTAGAGAAAATGAATATGTAGATGTTGTTATTGCACCTGATTTCATTCCGTTGGATAGATTTACATACCATGCAGTACCGGATGGTAATCCAGACTCAGTGAATGTTACGACATACTTTACACTGAAAAATGTAACTGATACTTGCAAAGCTGATCCATTTATAGTGAATTTAGATGCTTTTGCAGAGTAGGTCTTGTCGGGCGTACCGATGGTATAATAGTATGTGCCATTTGGAAGAGAGGTAGAATAAGTTATTGGTCCTAATGATATCTTACCCGTAATGTTAACATACCATGTTGTACCCGAAGGTAAACCCATTTCAGAGAATGTAACATTATATACTTGAGATATGAATACGTCTCTTATTGCACGTGAAGATCCGTTTATTGTGAAATTGCCATAGGGCATTGACGGTTTATAGATCTTATTGGATGATGATACGGTATAGTTGTAAGAACCGTTGATAAGAGCGGCGGTTAAGGTAAAACCAATTCCACTGATCTGCGATACTATTCCTGTTTTGTTTGTGATGTTGAGATACCATACGATATTGGGTAAACCTGATTGAGAGATGGAGAAGTTATATTGTGCCTTGAATGGAATGGTAAATGTCTGACTTGAAATATTGAATGTGAAATTCAGGTAATATGTCTGTGCATTTGGTGAAGTTGCAATTGCCTCATATTCTCCAAAGGGTAATCCCGTATTGTAAACGTTTGAGGTGATTTTGTTTGAGGTGATTTTGTTTGATGTGTTGTGTTTCAAAATATCAAGATACCAGATCGGGTTTGCACCGAGTCCTGTTTCTTTAAATGAGATTGGGGAATTGAATGTCAGGTTGACAGTATTGTTTTCATATGAGACCATAATCTGACCGCTGCTCCTTTCCGATAACATATATCCTGCAGGTATGTTAATGAAATAATTCTGCATACCTGTGAAGGAATATGCAGTTATCTTTGAACCGGTTGAATTGTATTTTAATCCGTTGAGAGTTAATGACCATGTAGTGTTTGCTGATAATCCATTCTCAATAAAGTTTATTGAGCCGTAATAGGAAGAGGCGGGGATTAGTATGTGGCTATAGCTGTTAGAATATGATTGTATTTCTGTAACTTTACTAAAGTTATTCAGGTTATAAGATAGAGTTGTTGAAGTAGAACTGGGCAAATATACCTCTGAGGCGTTTGCGTTGAAGGCAAAATGTTCCCCTACAATAGTTGAAGAGAATATTGTATGTAAAGTGAAATTACTCATCCATATTTCACTGAAATTAACATTACCAGCATACGCTGATGTTACATACAGTTTTGAACCATTTGGACTAAATTTTACAGTGCCAAAGTAATACCTACTTATTTGAACGATCTTTACAATGTTCAATGTTTTTGTGTTGAATATAGTGACATTGTGATTGTTAGAAATGACAAGGTAAGTTCCATTTGGAGAAACAGCATCGTTGTCTGAATTACTAAGATTAGCATTTGTCACATTTCTTATGACATTATTGGTTTCAGTATTTATTACAGTAAAGTTCTTAGGAGTTCCTTTACAATTGTAGTTGCTCCCTGATGTGGTAAATCCCTCTGTACCATTTGGAAGGAATGCCATGTGGCTTGGGTCAAAACTGACCTTAAGCACTTTAACTATACTTAAATTTTTGAGTGAAATTACAGAAAGATTGTAACTAAAAGCGCTGACATAGGCATAAAGGCCATCAGGATTTATAGAGACAAAACATGGATTTATTTCATTTGGAAGTGAGATGTTAGCGATTTGCTGAAAAGTGTACATGTTTATTATCCTAAGAGATGGATGAGTGTAATAATCAATAGAAAGTAGTAGAGTTCCATTAGGCGTTATTGCATTGGAAAGTGATTTATACCCTGTGGGAAGCGATGCCAGATATGTGTTGTTTACCGTACTAAGAACTGGAGAGCCGGTACATGTGGAGTTTTGATTTAATATGGCATAATTCCTGCTTTCTGTGAAATTCAAAGTGTAAAATGCTTCAAACCTGAATGAAGAAGTAAAGTTTACATTGAGATAACCACTGGAATTATGGAAAAGATAATAGTTTGGAGCTGATAAAATATATGGTTGTGAACCGTAATATGATGTTACGTTGACATATGTATTGTTGAATTCATAAGTTACTCCTCCTAAAAGCAAACTCCAATTACTCTTCGCAGGTAAACCACTCTCAAATACCTTAAAGATTCCATAGTATGCAGTTGGAAAATATGTTATCTGTCCGGGGGTTGATGGATTTGTCAGGTTTCCATTGTTACTCAAGATGACATTTAGTCCGCTAATATCTATTCCCACTTTCACTATCATATTTGGATTTTTTATGCTCACATAAAGAATGCTAGTTGAAACTAAAGACATATCAATAACCGAAGAAGCGTTTGTTCGTGTTAGATTAATTGATGAGCTATAGGAAAATCCTTTTGTATTGTATGCAGCCACATTGGCTCCACCTTTGTATGATTGTGACTTTGGATTCTTGCCACCTATGTAAATCTCAGTTCCCTGTAAGTTAAATATAATGGTTTGAGTTTTGGCGCCGGAATTGAAATGGTAAAAGAAATCCAATCCATTAGAAGTAAACTTCACTACAGAAATAGTGCAATTTCCTTTGTTTCCTATTAAGAGATATGTCCCATTTGGAGAAAATGCACCAGCATCTGGATTATTTAAATTGCCATTGGTTATGTTAGCCATTACTTTGTTTGAGGTGGTATCTATTTCTGTGAACGTATCAGAAGTTGCTCCCGTTGGAGTCTTTCCGCTGAAAGAAATCCCTATTGTTCCATTGGGAGATATGACCATTTTACCTGGATCATACGAAACGTTTAGAACCTTCAAAACAGTATAATTCAGAAGTGAAACAACTGAAATATTATATGAATTTGAACCTGATACATATGCATAGTATCCGTTTGGTGATATTGTGATATTTGATTCGTCTGTTGTTGCAGGTGTCAATATTACCTTATCAATTTGAAGTGTTGCTGTGTTGATTATGTTTAATCCCATATTATTGGAAGTTCCAACTATGATTAAGGATCCATTGGGAGTTATAGCAACACTGCTTGAGATAGATGCTTTTTCACTTAAAAGTAGATATTGAACATTTATAGTTCCCTGAGTGTTCAGGATGGAAATTGTATTATTTCCATCAGCAATAAATGTATCAGTGCTAATATTGACAGGTAGGATGCTGTTAGATAGATCGTTCTTAACGGGTACATTCATAAAATTTGAGGAACTTGCTTGAATTGGGGAATTGTTCAAAACATTTCCTGCTGCCTGAAAATTAGGCGCAATCATCATAAGAATCATAAAAAGATTGATTATTATTAAAAAACGTTTACCGTTCACTGAAACTTAATTTGTTCGCGAATTTAACATTTGCGAGCGAGAAGTCCCATTTTTACGGCAAGATTAAAATACATAATGGAATAAAATGCTCCGACCGGGATTTGGACCCGGGTCGTCGGCTCGAAAGGCCGATATGCTTGACCGGACTACACCATCGGAGCAGTAACAGGTAAGGACTAGTACTTATATTTAATTTTTGTAATTGAGTGCAAAATTTTCAATTTTTGAAAGAGCGGATTCCAAACTCAAATTCTGATCATTGCCATAAGAACAATTGATTAAACAAATTAAACTAAACAGTAGTTAATAGTTAATGAATCCTAACTAATATATAGTTTGTTTTAATTACTAAGTGTGACTGATTCCAAACAAGACAATCTAAATGAAGTTAAAATATCTGAATTTACGAAGTCTCTTAGAACTCTGTTACAGGAAATAATGTTTCTTCAGATGGGATACTTGAGATCAAGGGGAATTACCATTCCTAAATTCTTTCTAATGAAGTTTCTGTATTATCATGGTAATAGAAAAACCTCTGAAATTTCTGAACTAATGGGTATCAGCCTTCCAGCTGTTTCAGAAATTCTAAATTCCATGGAATCAGAAAATCTCATATTAAGAACACATGATGAAAGTGACAGAAGAGTTGTTGTGGTAGAGTTGAGTGGTGAGGGCAAAACTCTAGTTTCGAGTCTGGAAATCCATAATCAGAAGCTCATTGAGGAAGCTCTCGAATCAATGCCTGTTGAGAATTTCGAAATAGCCATTGAATTTCTAGGAAAACTCACCCTAGTACTTCATGATTCTGTTGAATTAAAGATAAAAAAACAGGGAGAACAATATGGAAAACAATGAAGTTGATGATAAAAATTTCAAGTCAAAGGAAGAATTTGATTCAAAATATGCATTGAGAGTTATGCTCATTCTTGCAGGGCTTGTCTTAATAGTTATGTATATTGAAGGAATGCTTACCCCATCGCTTCCAGCCATAGAGAAGCAATTTAATATTTCTGTTGCACAGGCTAGCCTCTTACTATCCACATACTTGGTGGGTGGTGTTGCGCTTACCCCTGTTATTGGGAAGCTGGGTGATCTTTACGGCAAAAAGAAGATGCTCACAATTGTTCTTGTTATCTATTCAATATCAGTTTCAGTCACCGGTTTTTCCCCAACATATGATTTCATGATTGCGGCAAGGACAATCCAGGGAATCGGATTGACGATTATGCCCTTGGGTATGAGCCTTGTCAGAGAGGAATTTCCCAGAGAGATTGTTCCAAGGGCACAGGCCCTTATCAGTGCCATGTTTGGTGTTGGCTTTGCAATATCCCTTCCTCTTGGTTCACTAATTTCTAACGACTTCGGCTGGAGAATGACATACCACACGGCAATTCCCTTTATTTTGTTTCTTGCCATAATCACCTTCATCATGGTAAAAGAATCAAGATTCAGAAGACCTGAAGTGAAGATTGACTATATTGGTGCAACACTTCTGGCGCTTTCTCTGGGGGCTGTGGTATTCGCCCTCTCTGAAGGTCCATCATGGGGATGGTACTCAACATCAACTATTGCCCTGCTCATGTTTGGATTGGCTCTCCTGTTTCCATTGTTAATGTATGAAAGACAGTATTCGCTCAATGGCGGAGAAGCGATAATTCACTTTAAACTCCTCTCAATGAGAAATGTCATGGTAGCAAACATAATTCTATCTATATCAGGAATGGGAATGTTTTTGGCAATGCAGGCCTTAACATACAAATTTGAAAACCCATCACCTGCAGGATTTAACTTATCCATACTTGGAACTGGCCTTTCTCTAGTTCCATTTGCATTGGGAGTTTTCTTCCTTGCAATAGTGACCGGAAAAATAGTTTCCAGAACTGGAGTAAAACCGCTTGCAATTTTTGGAGCGGCTCTATCATCCATGGCTTTCCTGATAATGGCATATAGTGCAAGTTATGACCAGATACTTCTCCTTGAGTTCTTTGTAGGAGGTGGGATATCTCTCATGAATGCATCATTGATAAACCTCATAGTTTTGACTGTGAACCCAAAGGATATGGGTCTCGCTACTGCCATGAATGGAACCTTCAGGAATGTTGGGAGTAGTATAGGTGCTCCAGTTGCAGGGTCAATAATGTCGACGATAACAGCGGTTTACCTTGTAGGCACTTATCATAATATACCTATATATGAACCGCTTCCCTCACCCACAGCTTATTTCACAGTATTCATCATATCTGCCGTTGCCTTTGCCCTTGCAGCTATTCTTACTTTAACAGCAAATGAAGTTCTCGGTACGGGAAAGAAAGTAAGAAAGGTGAAAGAGGCGAGATTACTGGCAGCAAACCCCGAAAATGTTCATTAGAGTAAAAATGAAACCAAAAAGGAAATGTGCAATTAGATAATCGGACTTCGGATTAAAATGGAATTCAGGGCAAAACTGGTAACGTGGGATGAGATAGAAGACTGGTGCAAGAGCCTGTCAGATAAAATCATATCAGGAGAGATACCCGATGCAATTATTGGAATGTCCCGTGGAGGTCTGGTTCCTGCGAGGATTGTTTCCGATAAACTTCTCAGGAAGGAATTATATGCAGTCAAAACCGAGCATTGGGGACTGACAGCATCAAAGGACGGAATGGCAAAGCTGAAACAGGGACTTTCATCTGATATAAGGGGCATGAATGTTTTGATCATTGACGATATAACTGATACCGGACAAAGTATGAAGGTAGCATTAGATTATGTTAAATCACAATCCCCTAAGAGCGTAAAGACAGCCGCAATGCTTCACATTTCCCATTCAGAATTTATTCCTGATTATTTTGCCAGAGAGATAAGTGACTCACAATGGACATGGTTCATTTTCCCATGGAATGTCTTTGAGGATGTTATGAATTTGACGGGGAAAATCTTAAAGGAACCAATGACCCTGCTTCAAATTAAAAAGGAACTGGGAAAATCGTTCGAACTTGAAATAGATGAACCAAGACTCAAGACTATCCTAGAATATATGGAGAGATTGAAGAAAATAAAGTTAGATGGCAGTGGCAACTTTTCTCCGATTGAAGCCTTATGATTTAACAAATCTGGTTCCGGATTTTCCTGTAAGAACGTTAAGGGCATCTGAGAGACTTCCAATTACCGCCTCTTTTCCTCCCTTTTCAATGAATCTGAGAGCTGCTCTGACCTTGGGTTCCATGCTTCCCTTTCCGAAGAATCCCTTTGACAGATAATCCTTTCCCTCTTCCATTGTGATTTGAGATAATGCTTTCTGGTCGGGCTTTCCGAAATTAATAAAGACATTTTTCACATCCGTTAATATTGCAAGTTTATCCGCTTCTATTGAACTTGCAAGAACAGATGATGCCAGATCTTTGTCAATAACTGCCTCTACTCCAAGGAGTGTTTTGTCTTTCCTGATCACTGGAATCCCCCCACCGCCTGTGCATATGGGAAGGAACCCTGATCTCAATTGTGATAATATTGCATTTCTTTCAACAATTTCCATCGGAAATGGTGATGGAACAACCCGTCTCCATCCCTTCTCGGTTTTTGCCATTTTCCAGCCGTTATTATTCACTAATTCTCTTGCCTTTTCGTCTGAAAATACAGCCCCAACTGGTTTTGTGGGTTCCAGAAATGCTTTATCCTCAGGATCGACAATTGATCTTGTTACGGTAACAACAGCCTCTTTTGAAATTCCCTTATAGTTCCTTACCATTTCATAGGCCTCTAACATTATCTGCCCTATGAGGCCCTGAGACATTGCTCCACAAGTGTCAAGTGGCATTGGCGGCGGTAAACTATCTGAAATCTGGTTTCTCAAAAGAATATCACCAACTTGTGGCCCGTTTCCATGTGTTATTACAACATCCTCCATGGATATTATTTTCCAAATTGCGTCAAATGCTCTGTAAGCGCGTTTAACCTGTGTTGCATAATCTCTGCTATCTGTTGTTTCCAAAAGGGCGTTTCCACCAAATGCTATAACGATTTTAACCAATAATTCACCTGGAAGTGCTACTAATAGCATTTTTTTATATGAATCTTCTTATATCCCGTAGAGAAGTTGATTTTTCGTTTATTCTACTATAGAATTTTTTTAAGAAGATTGGCATAGCTGTTATATGCAGAAATACCCTTTTCTGTTATCTGTGCCATCAATCTTGGACCGGTTAAGCTGAATGCATAAAATGTTTTTATGAGTCCTTTCTCCTGAAGTTTTTCCAAATGATTGCTCATACTCCCTTTTCCCGATGATGTTATTTTTGACAACTCACTGAAACTCAACTGCTTGTTATGAACAAGCGAAATCAATATTATTAATCTAATAGATGATTTCAATAATGGCTCCTGAAGTTGCTCTGAAAGCTCAGATATGATGTTATTTAATTCGTCAGTATCAATGGAAGGTGCTGAATCCCCCTTTGAAGAATTATTTGGATCTCCTCCATACTCAGGCATTTCATTCCCCCAAAAATTTTTTGCTTGAGTATATTGCATAGAGTGCTGAGAAGTACCATCCAATTATTGCAGGAAGCCATGATAGGGAAAAATCCAGCTCAGATTTTCCCACAAAGATACTGAGGAGGGATAGGATTATACTCAAAACAAATGACATTAATGATACCATACCCTCAACTGGTATCTTCTCAAATGTCATCATAAGGTTCTTGAGTTGATAAATTGACATGAATATTAAAAAACTATAGAAAATGAGGGACTCAAATATATTATTTATTCCGTAGAAAGAGATGATTAATATGATAACAATAAACATAATGATTGACAAAGAACTGAAAAATTTTCTTTCAAAAGAATCCTTTCGCTTTCCAACTAGAATTGATTTGAATCCTATTATCTGTATAGCTCTTCTGAAAATTCTTCCAGTTATCCAAAATGCAAGAAAGAATACGGTAAGATATGCAGTAAGGAGAATGTAAGGAACATACGAGACAATTGAAGGATAATATGACAGATAAGGAAGAAAAACAAATAGAGTGATGGCAGTTGCCCATACTGCGTAATATGATCCGTACGCTTTCCTAAAGATATAAAAATCAAATTTGAGTGCTTTTTTTGCAACTCCGGTTAAATCTGCAATATCGTTTTCAGAAAGGCCATGGGTCATACCTGTCTCCCCTCCTCAATGGATTTGGGTTTTATTCTTCTGATGAGCAAAAACGAGCAAGCCATGAGGATTAATATCCATATTGTCAGAATAACCATCTGAATTTCCGGATTGATATGAATTCCGTTGTTTAATGGTTCTAGTGTTAAGGGAACGCGATGCCCGTAATAACTCCATACAAAGATATCTGAAATGTCTGTAAAAGGACTTCCATATATAATATACGAAGGAAGACCTACGTTAAACTGTGTGAATCCAAAGAGATAGGTGAGTATCATTGGAATAAAAGAAGCGAATGATACGTTTCTCAGACCAAGATAATTATTGAAAACAACTATTATTATGGATGCAAGGAGAAACATGAATACCCCTGCGGCAATTCCGGCCAAAATAGAAATGTAAGGAAGGCTTGGTGTGAGTAAATACCCGCTCGTATAGCTGAACAGGACGAATGTCATTGTGAGCATGATTCCTGATAGAACGCCCCCAATTATTCCGGTGCTCAGCATAAAACCAGATATATATCCAGATGGTTTAAGAGTTGTAAATCTGAAAGCATACGCCAAAGAGCTGTTTCCATAATAGATAGAATATGAAATTGATGTGGCCATGGTGCTTGCTGAAATTAATCCTATGAGACCAAACCATATGGCTGCATTCAATTTGAAGTAAATCTCCTGATTGGGAAAATCTGAGGTGAAAACAAATGCTCCCATGAATATCCAGAATAGCATGAATAAGACCCCCCAGCCCCATAGATTTGGGTTTTTTAGCATGGATTTAAGAAAATATTTACCAATCATTATGTCACCTCGTTGAGAAGAGAGTTGAAATTTCTTGCCGCAGAAATTGATACTTCTCCCTGGTCTCTTGAAATTGAAAAGGTGCCAAATCCAGTTTCCATGACAGATATATTGTTTGGTACCACGCCTTTATTGATAAAGAGATTTTTTACCTCGCTTGCCTCAAATTTTCCGAAAAGCCTCCCATCTATGATGAAATAGAGACCCCAGCCCTTTAATTTAGTTAGAACATCAAATTCATGTGTATTCATAACTATCTCCGCCGGATGCTTAATGAGCATATCTGTCAGCTTTATTCTTCTCCTAAGATCGATGCTTTCAAAGGGCTCATCCAACAAGATAAGTTTGGAACTGCTGGAAAGTGACATAAGATTACAAATCATCTTCTGCTGACCTGTGCTTAGCTCATAGAGCATTTTTTCAAGCGTATCAGAAAGATCCATTTCCTCTATGAAACCAAGAATTTCTTCTGGATCCTGCATTTTGAGTTCTGAATACAATCTGATTGTATCTGCAGTATTCATCCTTAAGAGTCGGTATACATCTAGCAGATTCGTAGAAATTCTCAATTCATTTATTATTGTGGTTAGATTTCGACCGAAAACAGTGATATTTCCTGAATACACATTAGTTAACCCTGTAATTGCCTTTAGCAGTGTGGTCTTTCCGGAACCATTAGGTCCAACTATCGCAACCTTTTCCCCATTCACTGAAATTGAAACATCGTTCAATGCCTGTTTCCTGCTCTTTCCATAACGAACATTAATATTGTGAACTTCAAGCATTATGATACATAATTCATATGGATATATACCCGTAATAGAGTTCAAAAATTGAACTGTTCATATCACTGCATGGAGTTTCAAAAGAAATATATGAAATCGTGTGATCAATTTGGTATGAAGAAAATTCACATATGGCTGGTTAAGTGTACAAAATGCGGTTATGAATTCGAACATATCTTCCACGCATCAGATATTCTTCGTCCTCATATGTTCAATGAACTGAGATTCAAATGTATAAAATGTGGCAAAAGCGCATTTGATCCAGTAAGATCGCTTGGAACTTATGACAGGGATGAGTTTATCAGGGAACATCCCGACATTGATATTAATTCGATTCAGGATTTCAGTAATGATCCATCTGCAGAAGCTTGAATTTTATGGTTCTCACAAAAAAATAACCTTTTTAGCATTACTTTTTAAGCCAAGTACTTAAATAGGCATGGGTAATTTATATTCGGTGGAAAAAAATGGCATTTATTGATGACCTAGCCTTTGAATTGTTTACGCTTGTCTTTGCCGGAGTGATTTTGCTGTACATGACACTTGGAGTGTATTATGATTACAGCAAAAAGGGAGAGAGAAATCTTGAGGAGCATATGCTTAGCGGAGTTGGACCATTAGCTGTTGTGGGAATTGTAATGATTTTGATGGGTCTTTACAGCGAGATGACATGGCCCCTGAGCCTTGGAAGTGCAGTTCCTGCAGCGGTTGAGGCAAAATTCCAGAGTTATAATATACTCTTTTATGACCCTTACATGTTTGCTGGTATAGTAATAATTTCCTATGTCATTTCAGTTAAACTGAAATATAAACTGCAGTATGTGGGAATTCTAGCATTATTTGCTGGGATTTTTGCAATTGACTATGGGTATCAGGGATATCTCCTTAACATGACCTCTGAGCCTTTGGGAATGCTTTTGATGTATATTGCATTCGGAGCAGTTGGAATATTGTCATTCCCAGTGACATTAATTGTTGATACTGTTCCGGGAAGCAAGGAAAAGATTTGGAAAGGCTGGATGATATTACTCGTGCTGTTTTGGATCGCACTGCTTGGTGCAATAGTAGCAACTGCGTATATAGGTCTGAGCGCTATTCCACAGCATTTGCTAACAGCACCGTAAAATTTTTTAATTCCAATATTTAATTTTTTTTCCATTTCATTTGCTTTGTAGCGTTTTCTGGCTCCATAAAATAGATTAACCGAGGAGCATATCTCACTGCATCTTTAGTTTAGAGGGGGGCGGTGTAAATTATCAACATCAATAATCTTAGAAAGGTATATTCTGACCATAATGTTGCGCTGAAAGATATCAGCGCGGAAATGTCCTCAAGAATTACCACGATAATAGGCAGGAATGGAGCAGG
>JAKAYH010000434.1 GCA_021826835.1 Thermoplasmata archaeon
TATGCAACCTAATATAGTTATTAAACCCAGTTCTTATATGCCCAGTTTCTATAATAAAAATGATTATTCCAGACAGGTTCCCCTTTTACAGTCTTTCCCCCGTGTGCAACGAAAAGGAATACCTGAATTTTGCATAGTAGTTGGCAAACGCATGTCATATGGATATTTAGCTACGGGCCCATTAATGGTAGGTGGTGGAAGAGTAAGAGCTGTTTCGACTGAATCCTTGATGAATATGTTTCCTAAGCTACGCCAGAGATAAAGCTAGATGGGTTTAGATGCGAGAGATGCGGGCATGAGTGGGCTAAGCGTGGAGATACTATTCCCAAGGTTTGCCCTAGTTGCAAGAGTCCATATTGGAATGTACCGAGAAAGAAGTAATTACTCGCACTCCTTGATTTCCAAGGAAAGATGTTTAAGTTTGTTCTTTATAAGTGCACGTTGTTCGTTAATTTCTTTTATTTCCCTTGTCAAGCTCTCTATTTCATGCTGAGTTAATTTTGGAATTTTTATTGTTATATATTCATCATCCGAGATTGCAGGAAGAATCGTGCCTGATGATTTCCATCTTACTTGATTGTAAGTAGACTGTAATCTCAGAAGATAAAACAATCCTTCGGAGGTCATAGGTGGTATAGGTTTTAGAACAATGAATCCAGATGACACAACAGCGCCATCATATTCATCGGGGATAATTGATACATTTTCCTCGCTGTCTTTCACTTTTGCCGCAATTATGTCTCCCTTTGATACTAGCAGTCTTGCCCTTGATGGGGCATCTTCACCTGTCATTTCCATGTGGCTTGTTACATCACCAAGAGTTTTATCGACGTTGCTATACTGAATGTACCGAATAGTCTTGTTAGCTTCATTCTGAGGATTAATCATTTTTTTTGAGGGGGTTGCAACATCTTTAACAAGGCAACTCTCACGTTTAAGTTCAAAAATATACTTAGCGTAATAATAAGTAGCATCGATTCTATCTCTAACATACTCAGCACCAATCAAGAAACTAGACGGCGCTGTGGATAGAATCTCCAGTGCATCATCTTTTCCATGCAGGTTTTCAAAAAATTTACTGGCTTTGTATTCACGATATATCTTAAGAATCTGCGGTAAATCATTCTGTTCGATCGGTCTTGCATCTTTTGTCTTGGTTTCATAGCCAACAAATTCTGCTATTGCCATAAAAATGGGTAACTGTTTCTCTTCTTTAATTATCTTTTTCTTGAGGAATAAGAGACTTGTCTTACTGTTCGCTCCAGAAGCTTTGAATGCCCTATCTGGTAAACTTATGACCGCTTTGATAATTGCATTTTCTCTTATGTATTCCCTAACATAATCAAGCTGGTTGTTATTTAGAATACCATCTGGAAGCAAAATGGCAAGTTCACCACCAGGCTTCAAGAATCGCAAGCACTTTTCAATGAAAAGTATCTCTCTAAGTTGTTCTTTGATTGGTTTACCATTAGGCTTTCCTAATTCAAATTGGTCTAATATCTTTCCATTATCTTTATTCCCAAATGGAGGATTCGTAACTACTAGGTCAAACATGCCCTCTTCTATCTTTGGGACCTTGTCGATACCATTTGCTTGGTATATTTTGCCATGACCGTCTCCATGCAAAACCATATTCATCTTGGCAACGCGTACCAATCTTTCATTTATGTCTGTACCATAGATTTGTTCCGTAGAGAGGCGTTTGTTCAGAGAATCCTGCCTGTCTTCAGGTTGTTTAGCTATCTTTTCTTGAATTGCCTTAAAAACCTCAATCAGAAAACCACCAGAACCACAAGCTGGATCAAGGACCAAATAAGGATTATTGCGTTCGCCAATAACAGAGTTTATCTCAGGGTCTGCAAACTGAACAGTAAATCTGACAATTGTTCTCGGCGTAAAAAATTGTCCTAATCCACCTGTGAAGGTTTTACCTAAAAATATCTCGAACGCTCGTCCCTTGACGTCAACATCCGTCTTAATGAGCGTGTAGTCTTGTAACAGTTCCACCAGTTTTATGATACTTTCATCCTTAAGTTTTATTTCCTCGTTCCCTGTGAAGATGTCTTTATTATCATCTCTGGCCTGATGAAATAGATAGGTCTTTACATAGACCGCACCACCATTGTTTCTGATGCCTTCTAATGAGAAGGGGGAACTACCGCTTTGGTATTTCTTTTCAAAGTACATCTTTGCGAACAAGAGTTTGCTTATCTCATCGAATGCATCAGCACCTGTTAACCCGTCTACATCTCTTATTATATCCTCACATTTTGATAGAACGGATGAAAATTCCTCTATTCCCGCAAACACGAGAAGGGTTTTTCTAGCCTGTTCTAGTCGTTCCTCTGTTACAGTCTCTATTGTTTTTCCTATTTTTCTGATCAGATTCTCTTTGGATAGGAATGACGGAATTTCACTGACTGGTTTTTCCCACGTTATTTTTTCACTCTGAGTTTCGTAGACTCTTATGGTAGTACCATTTGATAACACGGAATAAGGAGTTTTTAACAGAAGTCCATATGAGATAATTTGCCGCTCAAAGAGGTCAATATTTTCAGTAGGAGCCTTTCCATCGATGACCATCACTGGTATATTGTTTATGTTTACAACAATATCTGGGTAGACATATTTGTGATTCCCAATAGGTACGGATTTTTCGTGTTCTATTTCTCCAGGAACATCTTCTTTGTAACCAAGCCTTTCAAGTATGGGGGATATAATCTTAAAAATTACATCCATTTCGGAACCATCTTTGGGATTTTTATCCATCACTTACTACCTCTAATGTGATATATCTTATGATAATATATCAACATGTTGCTTTATTTATCTGAATAAGGGATCGTAAATTTTATTTTTCCATTCGATTCGTATGTATTAAATTTTTCATGACAGTTCTCACACTCAAATCTCGTAACTTCATATGAAGCAAATATCCATGAATTTAGTTTCTTTTTTTGACTTGTTTCATCACAATATGGACAAGCCAATTCGTTGTATAACATAATAAAACATAACTGAGAACATATATATTAATTTTCATCCACCGAAATTTTACAGGAGATCAGATCAACCTAAGACTTGACAGAACCCGATTTGAAATCTTTTAAATACT
>JAKAYH010000435.1 GCA_021826835.1 Thermoplasmata archaeon
CCTGGCATTTATAGAATCCCCTCAGAGATCTGAGAGACCATTGCTCATTTATCTCAGCAGACCTGAGATAGATGATCTTCATGGCACTCTCCTCTGATGGCAGGGAATCAACGATCTTGATTCTCCGCCTTATTTCCTTGTTCATTCGTTCAATCAGATTTGTGGAGTGTATGGACCTCCTTATGGATTCAGGATAATCATGGTACTTCAGCAATATACCCAGGCTTTTCTCCATATTGTACACCGGCTTTGGGTATTTCGAAGACCATTTATTCCTGAACTCAGTGAACTGATTCAGTGCTTCTTCTCTGGTGCGGGAGAGGAATATTCCCTTCAGATCTGAATCAATCTCATTGCGATCCTGCGCCCTCACATGGGATTCAAAATTCCTTGATGCATGTATGGTGCACAGCTGGAAATCAACCCTTTGATACAGTTACCTGATCTCCTCCTCTATTCCCGGAAGGCCATCTGCTCTGAACAGCAGTGGCTCGATAGCACCTCTTTCATGCAGGCCCATGAGGACATTCCTGTATGCAGTGTGGTTCTCAACAGGATTCATGCAGAATCCAAGTATTTCATAGTTTCTTGATACCTTTATGCCCAATGCAAATATGGCACGTTCCTTCTGCACCGTTTCACGCCGAAGGGAGAAGAGCACTATACGCTAAGGTAAGATTGAGTGTCATTAAGACCTGGAGGGACCACAACTTGTTGGGAAGATGCACGCGAAAGGGATAATTTTTCGGGTTTTAGATATAGAACGTAAAGTTGAAAGGAGCAGTGCTAAATACTTTTCTGCAGTTCCAAAAAGATTGGGAAATTGCTTATCTTTTCAAAGTTAAGGTACTATGCATTAAGTTATGGAGGATTCAGGCAATTAGAAACAACGCTCCTACGATTCTACAAGTACCAAATCTATCGTATCTGCCCAATAACAGTATTAAAGTAACTCAGTCCTGCTATTTCACGCAGATGACGATTTACATTTCTACCAAGCGTTGACCCCTTTAAATTTCCAATTCTGTACCTAATAGTTATTGCTGGAATTTTCTTAAATGCTATTTTTATGGAAAGATCCATATCCTCTGCTGAATTTATATATATCTCGTCATACAATTTGTCAGATTCTCTTATCAACTCTGAACTGAAGATACCGAAAGTTGCAATAGATAATATCTGTTCTCCTTTTTTAAAGAAGAGTTTCCAGTATCCTTTTACTGGAGGTAAAAAAAATTCAACTCCATATTTATTTTCCAAATACAATTGTTTCCAACGAAATTTCCCAAGCAACCGAAATAAGATTTTCCTAGTTACTCTTTGTTTGCTCAATGAGCAAGGTATTGAGTGGTAACTGGCCGGCTCAGTGAATGCAACTTTATATTGACAGTTATCTGTTATTCTCAATATTTCTTTCAACTGATTGACATCATCTATTTTATACATATCGTCATTCGAAACTATAATCCATTTTGGATCATACTCCATGGCCCTCCTAATTCCTACATTGACATTATGTGCAATGTTGAAATAAAAATCCTCTCTGCCCCCGCTTTCAACAAAAACCATGTGAAGGCCTTTGAATATATTCTCTTTGCACTCCTTGGCATATTTCCCGTTGAAATCCGCTGTTGGTATTACTACAATAATGTCTTTAACTCCTTCAACTTCGTGTAGATTAACTGCACCCTTTGGTCGCTCCTTCATCCACTGTATCAGCTGGTCACGGTTCTCAAAACCGTTGTAGAATTCTATGATCTTGTTGGAATCATCGCTGGTGAAGTAGTTGTTGCGATAATCAACGAGACTGAAAAAAAGTTTATCCTGTAAGTATTGAACGGGGCAGTGAAGGCGACCAATATTAAGAGTTTTAGCTGAAATCAACACACACTAAGATAATTCTGAACTATAAATAGTTTCAAGACATGCATTATGATAAATTATTACATTTCATTACTTAGATGATTCCTATTAGATCCTTATTTCTGTATCATTTCTGGAAGTCATTTTACTAAACGCTTCGAATTAATTTTCTGTTTAGTGAAAAATAGGAAAGCATCCGGAATTTTCAGTTCTTATGGAATCAAGTAAGTGTCTTGGGCTGCTAAAATTTGGTGCAAACAAATGCTTGACTCAATAAATAATATACCTGTAATATTAGACAAAAATGAAACTTGTACGAAACATAATAATAGAAGGAGAAGATGAAAAACCTATTCATAATAGAAACTATGGAAACTGTTCTTTACTATTCCTTGTATCCGTGCAGAAATTTATAATTGTATCCCCTCGTCAATTAAATGTTTGTACCACTTTACAGTTATGTTTCTCATATCTCCATATGTGATAACTTTGTTTTCGAGCGCATCCCAGACCTCTTTCGCACCTGATCCAATATTCCAGTCTGGCTTGAAGCCTAGTTCATTGAATATTTTGTCAAACTTTACGCGATACGATCTATTATCAGGCGAACCCACCCAGTTATATTTCTCTTCCTTATTGAGAGCACTGAAGATCTTTTTAGCAACATCTAATATCTGATAGTTCTGTTCATTCGATCCGAGATTAAATGTCTCGCCACCTAGGTTCTTCTTTGATTCCAGCCCCAAGACTATAGCTTTGCATACATCCCTTACATGAACAAATGGTCTCCACTGTTTACCCCCAGTTGTAAGATTTGTAAATCCTTTAGTAAATATCTGCCCCACGACATCGTTTACAACAAGATCAAAGCGCATGCGGTTTGCAGATAATCCATAAACTGTTGCGAGTCTAAAAACTATGACATTGTACTCTTCGCTGTTGAGAGCCATGCTGTCCTTTTCTATCATTAGGTTTGCCCTTGCATAGGCTGTCAGTGGATTAGGCGGTGAGGTCTCATCCACATATTCATCATTGAAGCCGTAGATGCTACATGACGATGGAAGCAGATATTTTCTAACACCCAAGGACTTTGCAAGAGATGCAACCCGAAATCTTCCCAGATGATTTATGGATATGGTATTCACTACATTCAACTCACCGGATGGATCATTCGATAGCGCAGCCAAATCTATGACTGCATCAACATCTTTCATTACATTTTTCAAATCTTCAACCGGAATC
>JAKAYH010000436.1 GCA_021826835.1 Thermoplasmata archaeon
ACAAGAGAGTAACAGGACACATGATATTCCAGAGACGAAACGACAGGATCGAGACATCGGGATTCTGCAAGGGACTGCTCCACAACATGATGCTCATGAAGGGTTAGGACACTTATGTCCCAAAGTCAAATTTTGTATGTATTACCTTCTATTTTTCTATTCGTGAACTTATAAGGAATTTGATTATTGCGGAGACTAGAAAATACTGCTCCTGCAAATTTATAAATGTTTAAATATTGATTTGTAATATAGTAATATGTGTATTGAAATTTATTCACTCACAGCTTATATTCAAACTCCTGGGTTCGTCCAGGCAATTGAAGGAAAGCAAACCGTCCAGGATTCTATCCGAGAAAACGCAATTAACCAAACCAGAAACTTTATTGGCCTTTTTGTTGAGAGTGGTTAAAATGTGTTATATTTTGACTAAAATTATAGGATTTGATAGCTATACCATAACAGTTTATCTCCAACTCATGGCACATAATTTAAGTATCATCTTGGACGGTGTTGACCTTGCCTAAATCATTTTTAATTATAATTGATGAGTTAAACCATAAGAGGAAAAACCCTTTATTATTTAGAATAAACATATAATGTTTGTCTTATGCACGGCACAAAAGTTAATTTTATCTATCCGTCACATTTTAACACGGGAACTTGTTGAGAAGAATAATAGCTATTTTGTTGTTTACAAGTGCACTGCGGTTAGGAATTTATCCACTTTAAAATTCTCTGGTGGACGTCAGGAAGCTGATTTTCCATATTAAGCAGTGTGGCCACTACAGAAAATATATCAACATAATCTCCAAACATCTCAACCCCAATATTGAGCATTTCCGTATTTGAGTTTATCCTTTGTCCGATGAAAGCACAGACAACACCTTCAGTAAAGTCATGGATGTTGTAAACCTGCATCCAAATGTTACCCTCATAGAGCGTGTAGGAGGAGAAGGAATCAGTAGCGCCATAAGGTATGCACTTCCGTACTGTCATGGGGATTTCATTGCAATAATGGATGCTGACCTCCAGCACTCGCCTGAAGTTTTAACAGGAATGTTCAAGATAATACAGGGTGGAGAAACTGACCTTATTGTTGGAACTATAGAGAGAAATTCACTTTCTGCCCTCGGCATTATTAGAAAATTCATCTCATCGGGTGCAACTTGGTTGGCCCACCTTATGCTTCCTGAAACTCGGGAAATAACGGACCCAATGTCCGGATTTTTCATGTTCAGAGAGGGTGTTGTGGGAAAAGAACACATAGGCTCCAACACATTCAAGGTACTTCTAGAAGTACTTGTGAATGCGCAACCCAAAAGGATTTCAGAGTATCCCTTTACATTTGGAAAGAGAAATGGTGGATTCAGCAAGTTTGGCTTTAAGGAGATGCGTCATTACATCGATCTTCTTCTCATACTCTCTGATTACAGGGTGTTCAAATTTATAACCGTAGGGCTAACAGGCGTTCTGGTAAATGAAATTGCCCTCTATGTTCTACATGGCCTCACCGGCATATTGGCATTGTCTTCAGTTCTTTCAGTAGAGGCGTCAATCCTCACCAACTTCGCATTGAATAATACATGGACATTCAGTAAAATGAAAAGTACCTCCTTGATCAAGAGGTTGTTTAGTTACAATGCGGTAGCCCTAGGTGGGTTGATAGTAAACACTGTTGTACTCTTGACTCTTGCGTTTTATGGCATTCCTTACCTTATTGCGAATCTTTTAGGCATTACTCTTGGTTTTACGGTTAATTACTTTGCTAGCGAGAGTTTTGTTTGGAAAGGCACTCAAATCAAGGGAGTTATGGGAACAAAAGAGTGAGTGCAAGAAAAGTAGAGAGGGTCCAATTTCCTTATTTTTTACCATTTTTTGACTATATTCTCTTCTATGCAGCCATAAAATTGAAAGAGCTATTCCAATAAGTTAAAACCGAGTGGGTAGCCTTGCGAAAATTGATCATGACTGAAGTGACATTGCATATAGTCCCTATTGCCACCGCACTCATTTCTAAGAAATTACACTTCCCATTGCAAATCAGCTTGTCACAATTTATTCCCATTAACCTTGCAGTATTTTTATTGTGTCTTGACTGCAGAAGTTCAATTTCAAACTTCCACAATAACTTCCTCTGTCTTTGAATCTTCCGGGATTGGATCACCATCTTCCTCAATTTCATCAAGACATTTTTTCAGTTCTTTATTCGTATTTTCCAATGCCTGTTCTTTCGTTCTTCCGTATTTACCGCATCCTGGAAGAGTTGGTATCTCTATTGTGAAACCGCTATTTAACCTGGGTACAATGAAACTCCTGAATTCTTTTCCATTCCAGTTGATGATAGTTTCTTCCATTGATGAATCAGGAAGCACTTCTACTCCAGGGTCCTTTATCCCTTCTGTGAATAATTGAATTGCCTCTTTGGCCATTTCTATAGCATGTTCTCTATTTTCACCTTGAGTCTGGCACCCGATTAAAGCAGGAATTGCCACATAATACCCACCCTCTAGCTGGGGGACTAAAAAAATTCTGTATTTCATATATCATGAAAATAACCATTTAGCTTAATTTTCTGTTCTTCTGAAAAGAAAGAAGGTCTCATAGATTTCCTCACTTACTCCTTGTTTCGGATCTGCTTTCAATTCCCAATTGGAAATATCAGAAGTTCTAATGAATTGAATATTTCCCGTCCCGTAGGACATTTTGCCTATTTCATTTTCACTGCTTAAAACAATGTGTCCGTTTTTAATCTCGTTATCAATGCCAATCATCTTATCGCAAAAGAAGTAAATTAAGCAGTCTAAAACTCATCCTACATCAATAAATCATGTATATATTCAGAAAAGAAATAACAAAGTGGTTTGAGTAGGGAAGGTTAAAACATGGCTGAAATTGATGAAAACCGAAAAGGATTTACAGCAAAGGGAAAATACATATGGTCGTTAACAGCCATAGTTATCGTGATAACATTGGCTTTAACTATATACCTTTTTCAACCCTATATAGGGCAGTATCCAGACAGCTATTTGCGTATCTATACGATAATAAGCGCAGTATTTCTTCTCCTTCTTGCCCCCATTTTGTATTTCTTTCTCTTCAAGTC
>JAKAYH010000437.1 GCA_021826835.1 Thermoplasmata archaeon
TCCTCAACTTTATTTTTGCAAGCCTCTAATTTTTGTAATTGCTATCAAGAGAAAAATCCCAAAAATTTTCACAGAAAATGAATGGATAAGCGAAGCAATATGTAAAAAATATTTCGTATAATATATCCAAATGAGCCTTAGTCTTAAAGTATTTCTAATAAGAATGATTAACCCCTTATGGCCACTGTAGCTCAGGTGGTAGAGCAGCTGACTTGTAATCAGCAGGTCGGGGGTTCAAATCCCTCCAGTGGCTTAATTCAAATGTTTTTTGGTAATAGTTAATCACGGTATAATACGGATGCTGTGAAACTCATAGCCCAGAGCACCTCCGGTATCAGAATCATCCTTTCCATGCCACCCTCTCCCAGGCCGAGGTAAAAGAAACTGTCTTTTCCCAAAATTCCGATTCCAAACAGTACGAGAGCCAGTATGGAGATGGTACCAAGAATAGCCCAGATCACAGTTACAGCCTTTCTTTCTTTGTAAAGTATAATATATGAGGCGGCTGATCCAAACAGAAATGCGAGTACTGCAAATACCAGATGTATATATCCAAAGTGTTCATTAAATATGCCAACGCCGGCTGCCCCTATACCACCAAGAAGCATAAATAGAGAGAAGGCTTTGCTATATTTCCTGAAGAAATATCCACCTATAATCTCTAGAATTCCAAGAACTATGATCGCGCCATTAAAAATATAGGGATCAGTTGCTATTCCCAGATGGCTTATGGAATTTTTCGACACACTGTAACTTGGCTGGATAAACTCAGCGATATTTGTAAGAAAATAGAATTCAAGCGAGCCAACCAGTATCAGTAGTGCGCCCATTTTTTTCTCTGAATGTTCATTCATTAAACCTGATTGAAACAATGTTTCTTATACTTTTCATAGGCAGCTCTTTATATATAAATGAGTGTGTCATTTTTTATTATGCAAATAGAACTCCTGTGAAGGGACTATAAATTACTGACGGCTTATATCATTTACATCAATACCTGGTAAAATTCATCTACAACTTTAATTTCCCTCCACTTTTTGGAATTCCAATCATACCTTTATAAAAGCAACCTTATGGGAAAAACAGATATTTATCATGTAACAATGCTATACATATGGAGATTAAAAAAGTAGGAATTGTGGGAGCAGGTGCAATGGGTTCTGGAATAGCGGAAGTTCTAATTCTGAACGGTGTTGATGTGATATTAAAAGACCAGAATCTGCAACTTGCAGAAAGAGGGAAACAGAATGTTAAAAAATATCTGGCAGAAATGGAAAAATATGTCAGGAATCTACCTGAAAGAGAGATTAAAAGGCTGGAAAAATATGGTATCAAATTAACAGGAGAGCAGGAAAAAATACTAAGAGGAAACCTCCCAATTCCTCCTGACGTTGATAAACTGATGAAAAAATTGAAAACCACAGACACATTTGACGATTTTAGAGATCGTGATCTTGTTATAGAGGCTGTTTTTGAAGAACAGGGTGTAAAAAACGCACTCTTTCATGAAATCTCAGACTATCTTAAGGATGATGCGATAATGGCATCCAATACATCATCGCTGAACATTACGGAGATGGCTTCCCATTATAAACATCCTGAGAAGGCCATAGTGATTCATTTCTTCAATCCTGCATACCTGATGCCACTTATTGAGATTGTTCCTGCCACTCAGACAGACGAAAATGTGGTAAAAAGTGTGATGGAATTTTTTAAGGGAAAGAGGAACAACAGGGATGAGATGGTACCCATAAGGGCAAAGGAATCTCCAGGCTTTGTTGTAAACAGAATTTTGATTCCGATGATTACTGAAGCAGTCAAGGTTGTCGAATCAGGAGTTGCGGATTACGAAACTGTTGACATAGGGATGAAAAAGGGAGCGGGAATGCCCATGGGACCCTTCGAACTGGCGGACTACGTTGGTATTGATATTGTATACCACGTTATGGAGAGTTTCAGAAGAGATCTTGGAGATTTCTATATGCCCCCCAGGACGTTGAAACATCTTGTTGATGCTGGATGGATCGGAATCAAGTCAGGAAAAGGATTCTACGACCATAGGGAAACACAAAAATAGTTAGCCCATAACATTTCGAAATGACATTTCAAAGGGACTTTCCTGATCTTTCCCTGCCCTTTCTGAACTGGTCTGCCCCGCGTATGTGGATTCCCTTATGAAGTATTTCCAAACCTAAAGAGGCCTCCCTGTCCATCCCGTCCATAAGGGAAAAGCCTTCGAAAAGTGCCCTCCTGTCATTTATGAGTGTTTCTTGTGGAAAATCAGATATGATCTTTCCCAGTTGTATGGATCTTTCAAGAGGATTGTGGCATACCTCATTTACGATATTCATTCTGAGAGCCTCATGAGCGTCTATAACAGAGCCGGTAATTATCAGGTACAGAGCATTTCCAAGGCCACTGATCAGGGGAAGCCTCTGTGTTCCACCATCAATGAGCGGCACACCAAACCTTCTTTCAAGGAAACCAAATTTAGATGTTTCATCGCAGATTCTGAAATCAGCCCAGAGGGCAAGTTCAAAACCTCCAGCCACAGCGTATCCTGAGACTGATGCAATAACCGGTTTTTTTATGATCCTTCTGGTAAAACCCAGGGGACCGTTCGGGTTCATAGATCTTTCCGATAGTTTCTGTAGATCATCTAGATCTGCCCCTGAACAGAAATTTCCACCGGTTCCTGATATGATCCCTACCCTGAATTTATCATTCTCTTCAAAATCAGAAAATATCCTTTCAAGTTCATCTGCAGTCTGAAGGTCTATGGCATTCCTCTTTTCTGGCCTGTTTATTTTTACAATAAGAATGCTTCCCTCCTCCTCCGTGATTATTGACATTTGCCGTCCTCCTTAAAATAGGGAAGTACATATTTCACCATATTGTAATTGACCTGTCATAAAGGGGTTTTTCCAGGCCTTTAGATGATTTAAAGGCCTTTTTAAATTCCGGATGGTTCTGTACAGGTATCACGCCTCTAAATTTGCCTGGTGAATGCGGATCTATGGATATCAGCATCTTTGAAATCTCTTCCCGTGAATTTTGACGCCATATCTGACCCCAGGATATGAAGAAACGCTGTTCAGGT
>JAKAYH010000438.1 GCA_021826835.1 Thermoplasmata archaeon
TCCGATCTTGCCAAGGACCTGTTTGAATCCATGAGAATAGATGGGGACAATGAATATCTTGCACTCTTCTCAGGGAGACCCACCAGGACCATGGCTCCATTAGGTTTAAGAGTGGATATTAATGCGTTTATGTCGTGTTCTGCAGGTATAGTATCTATGACAATGTCGAAACTTAAACCACTCTTTCTAATGTCATCTTTATTTTTATACACTATAGTTCTATGGGCTCCCAGCTTTTTTGCATCTTCTGCTTTCTTTTCAGACGTTGTGAAAACTGTAACCTCAGAACCCATTGCCTTTGCTAGCTTTACGGCCATGTGACCAAGTCCACCAAGACCGGCGACAGCAACTTGCTTTCCGGGTCCCGCGCCAAATTTTTTTAAGGGAGAATAAGTCGTAACCCCAGCACATAATATGGGGGCTATTCCGGCAAGGTTTTCTTGAGTGTTAATTTTTATTACGAATCTCTTATTTACGGTTATTTTGTCCGAGTACCCTCCAAATGTAAGGCCCTTCGTATGTGGATCCACAGAATTATATGTCCATACGGTTTCATTTTCGCATTGCTGTTCGAAGCCCTCTTTGCATGACTGGCACTTACCGCATGAATCAACCATGCATCCCACTCCTACGTAATCTCCCTCCTTAAACTGATCAGCGTTCTTTCCTGCCTTTGTTATCCTTCCAACGATCTCATGACCGGGAACTATTGGGTAATTTGATCCTCCCCAATCATTTCTTACCTGATGAACATCAGAATGACATATGCCGCAGTATAGAATCTGAATCACCACATCATCATCAAGAACATCTCGCCTTTCTATCTTCATTGGCTTAAAAGAACTACCCTGACTTTCGACTCCATATGCTTTTGCACTTATCATAATACCCATTAGAAGAGTGCTTTAAGCATAAAAAATTTGTTTATTGAACTTTATATAGTGATATTCAATGATTAAAAATGGAATATAGAAAACTCTCAAAGGAGGAAGAGAGGGTAATTCTACATAAAGGTACTGAGCCTCCTTTCTCGGGCGTATATGAAAATAATCATTCAAAGGGAACTTATATATGTAAAAGGTGCAGTGCACCACTCTACAAATCTGAAAGTAAGTTTGATTCTGGATGTGGGTGGCCCAGTTTTGATGATGAAATACTAGGGGCAGTTAAACGACTTCCAGATCGGGATGGAATGAGGACAGAGATTCAATGTGCAAAATGCGGAGCACATCTCGGCCATGTCTTTCTAAACGAAGGTTTTACGACAAAAAATACTAGACACTGCGTAAATTCGATCTCAATGTTATTTGTAGAAGATGATTAATATGGACGTTAATAAAAAGGAAATAGCTGTTCTGGGAGGAGGGTGCTTCTGGTGTACCGAGGCTATATATCAGAATATCAATGGTATTCTTGCGGTAACTTCAGGATACTCTGGCGGGCATAAAGAAAATCCTACCTATGAAGAGGTATGCACAGGGAGAACAGGCCACGCAGAAGTAATTAAGCTGGAGTTTGATCCCCAAAAAATTTCATATAGGGATATTCTGGAAGTATTTTTTGCTACACATGATCCCACAACCCTAAATAGACAGGGTGCAGATACTGGAGAACAATACAGATCCATTATATTTTATGCTTCTGAAGCTCAAAAGAACACTGCTCTTGCATATATCAAGGAGCTGGAGGACAATAAATTATACAGAAAACCAATTGTTACACAGATAGTGGAAATGAAGCCTTTTTACCCTTCGGAGGATTATCACAGGAATTACTATAATAATAACAGAGGGGCCCCTTATTGTGAATTTGTTATCACTCCAAAGATGGAGAAACTATTCAAAAAGTTTGGGGACAGGATCAATGTGAGTAATTTATCCGAGGAATAATAAATGCATAAAAAACATAATATTTCAAGCTGTTATTGACCCAAATGATGAGAATTCTACTTACAGGTCACAAAGGATTCATTGGCTCAAGAATTTATGCCACTTTACAAAACGAAGGTTATGACATTACCGGGATTGATCTTGGTGATAAGGTGCCTGATGGAAAGTTTGATATTATTCTTCATTTTGGTGCCAGAACTTTAATAAGAAACTCAATAAAGGCTCCATATGAATATTTTTTAGACGGATTAGCTTTGACAGTAAAGTTTCTGGAAAGAGCAAGAATTGATGAGGCCCTCTTCGTTTTTCCAACCTCGGGTTCCATTGCCGAAGCAACAAATCCTTATTCATTATCCAAAAAGAATGGATCAGAATGGTTAAAATTGTACGAAGATTTGTATGGATTGAAAACTATCACTCTTAAACTTTTCAACATCTATGGTGAAACCTCACGAAAAGGTGCAGTTTATCTTTTTACAAAAGCAGCATTGTATGGCGAAAATATACCCGTATATGGGGGAGGAAATCAGGTTAGAGATTTCGTTCATGTGAATGATCTGGTAAAATGTATTGTTAGAATTGTAAAGGGTGAAGTGGGTCCTGGCAGTTATGAAATTGGAACAGGTACAGGCACGTCCATCAATTCACTCATCAATCAAATAGAAAAGATAACTGGAAAGAGAGTGAATCGGGAGGAAAAGGACTTTTTGCTGAAGGAAGCGCCATCACTTTTTGCAAAGGAACCACTTCCCAAAGATCCGCTGCCACTTAGCGAAGGAATAAAAAGGGTTATGGACTCTTTACTAAGGGAAAAAATGCTAAATGAAAAGTGAAAAACCTGTAATATCAGTTGTCATAACAGCTCACGATAGAAAGAAATATCTGTTGAATGCAGTAAATTCAATATTAACGCAAACACTGGCAAGGAATAAGTTTGAAATAATAGTGGTTAAAAATTTTAAAGACCAATATATTGATGAAATACTGGAAAACGAAGGGATCAGGATTATTTTCACAGATGAAGTGTCATTTGGCGCGAAACTGGCCCTCGGAATGAAAATGAGCAATGGTGATATAATATCATTCCTTGATGATGACGATTCCTTTACACCCGATAAGCTTGAAATTGTTTTGGGAAGTTTTAATGATAACGTTGATCTGAATTATTTTCACAATGGTATTCAGGAAATGGATGAGGAGGGCTTTGTTA
>JAKAYH010000439.1 GCA_021826835.1 Thermoplasmata archaeon
ATGTAACTGAGTATATTGCTTACAATGTTCTTTTTCTCAAATTCCCGTATATATCCTAACCTGCTTCCCACTTCCACCATCCTGATTCCCGATAGATAAGTGGCCTCCACAAGATCCTCCTTGGACATCCACCTTGTTTCGTAGTTCAGAAAGTCATCCCATGATCTGCCCTTTTCAAGCAGATCATAGAAATCCATGAGATTCTTTGTCTTGATGGTATAGCCATACCTATCGGGCATCTCATAAAATAGAGATCCAGGATCAAGGAACGGCGTAAGTGGAGATATGAAACCATAGACGGGCATTCTGCTGGTTGTATGTTCCTGAATGAATGTATCCAGAAAGTCTGCGTCTTTCATGACGTCCTCTTTTGTCTGTTTTGGAAGACCGATTGAGAAATAAACGTCGAACTTTCTCGATCCAAATTCTGCTGCAAGATCAACACTCTTAGCAAGTGCTGCATTATCGTAATACCTACCTGTCTCCTCCCGGATTGGCTGGATAGAAGAATCGGGTGACATTTCACACATGAACTCACTTACATTTCTTGAAAGCACACTGAAATATTCCCTGTCAGGTGGAACGAAATATTCTGTGAGGAATGGGAGATCAATGCCCCTTTCCTTTATTTCCCTGAATAGTTCACTGTAATACTTTTCCCCGGCCTGATTCAAGTCTCCGGCAACAAAAACAGGGGATGCAATGGTATCCTGTATAACACTTATCTCATCGGCCACCCTCTTTGGATCTCTTCTCATAAGCCCTTTGTTATAGTACCTCTTTCCATAGGCATAGTTTGAAGCACCGCAGAATCCACAGTTGAACTGGCAACCATGCTGTATAAGAGTCATACCCACAGGATTTGTAATCCAAGAAAGATAAGGTAGATGGCCCCTTATGTCATGATATTTAATTGCTGTTTTCAGGAGTATTGAATAATCTATAAAAACACGTGATGCAGGATCCATATCACTGGAACGAGAATTCATTCGGATTTTGCCATTGTCCCGATATGCAAGGCTGCTCACTCCATCAACATTTTTATGAGATTCAAGTGAATCAAGAAGCTGTACAAGGGGGCCCTCCATGAAGTCTCCAAGAAGAATGTAATCCACCACCTCAATCTTTTTAAGTATCTCCTCCGCAAAATATGAGGCTGAAAAACCACCCATAACAATCTTGCTGTTTGGATGGTATTTTTTAATGATTCTGGCCACGTTCAATGAGCCATGAACATGAGGCATCCAGTGCAAATCAATGCCGAACAATTCAGCATCAATATTCCTGATGTATTTTTCCACGTCAAACTCAGGGTTGGCAAGCATGTGGACTGCAAGGTTGCATATCCTGCCTGTGTAACCGTTATTCATTATATGGTTGAGCATGCTCACGAAACCCACAGGATACATTTCAAAAAGAGGTGTTGAAGGAACAACATCGCTGATAGGGCCCTCTTTCAGATTTCGCTGTCTGAAGTCATAAATGCTTGGCGCATGTACAAAAGCTATGTCAGACTTCATGTATGTTGAATCTTTAATACTTAATTAAGGGCATGCATTATTTTATTTTGTGATATTTTGTATTCGTAATTCTTCAGAAAATATATGTTCTCATTTATGATCAGCATCATTTATGCATTAGAAAGAGCCTGATTTTAGTAAATTGAAAATCATTAGCTTCACTTCATTTTTTCCATATTTACTATGCTAATTAAAGAATGTTTCCTTACGGAGAATATCATCAGTAATTACTGCCGTAATCATGATAAAATAAATATTCATCATATGAATGATGAATTTACTGTTACAATCTCAAATGATTACGTGTTAAAACTTGGAACTGTCAATAATTGTCTGAATAACTAGGTTTTTCCTTAGAGATGCCTTCTTTCCCAGAGACCATATATATTATATTGAAAACATGAGCAGCAACGGAAAAGAGAATGAACAATAGTCCTACAAGGGCCAGCAGCTTAATGAAACTGTCCACATACTGCATGTTGAATCCTATGAAAAAAAGTATGACACCAGCATTCATTGAGAAAAATTCAAAATTGATACTTTTTTCAGCATATGCCTTTGATCTGGACAGACCTGATACGAACATATATGAAAGTCCGAAAATGATCATTGTCACGAATCCAAATAACCAGAGAATGAATATGGAATCTCTGGCGATCTGTATTAGTGGAATCATACTTACAATGAGGGCGATGATGCCTGCCAATAAATATAAGAAACTGACCGCAATGAATCTCAGTACATGTTTGATGTTTATTGGACCATTTTTTCTTTCACCATGGCTGTACATAACTGGTCATGTATTCTGTTCTTAAAAATATACCAGGTATTTGATTCCTGAATACTGTGTTTATGGTTTAGATCATTTGATAGCATTCAACTTGTTACTAATAATAGCAGATTATCTACTGTTGCTCTCCTGTTTTCTTTTGTGACATCACCCTTTCTACCTGTATGAGTGGATTCAGCAACCAGAATGTCAGATCTGTCTGACCAATAAAAGATAAGTTTAAAAAAAATGTAATGTGTAACTTATAGCGAATACTTTTATTACGGAAATCTAGTGCTTGTGATGCTTTGCTGCATGCACTTCCATTTCCTTCTTGGATGCGAAAGCCATGTTA
Organism: Thermoplasmata archaeon; assembly: GCA_021826835.1. Next base: position 2,645 of record JAKAYH010000439.1, read on the forward strand.
CATGCCTTACATTCAAATTTTTCTTCCGACATTCATTCACCTCAAATGTTAAACTTAGCACACATATTAAGGTTTTTCCGTCAACGGTTGACACATCTCAGCGCTGAAGTACCTCCCTTGCTGAAATTGCCGCTCTAAGTACCACCTCGGATAGTATCGAATGGATATGAACTGTTCCCGTTATGTTCTCCATATTTCCGTTTCCGGCATTCATTGCCACTACCACATCGTGCAAGAGTTCTCTCCTGGCTTTGCTTGCAGCATCCTTGATCATAGAAAAATATGGTTAATTTAATGATTTTGGGATTCATTTTTCAAGTTTCTTGCTCCAGAATAATTCATTATATGACAGAATTAGTCACAGAATCAAGCATTTGGTCCACTCTTCTTGCAAGTTCCTCCAGTCCATTGTACTGAGAGAAAAGTTCTACTGCACTCTGCGCAGCCACATG
>JAKAYH010000440.1 GCA_021826835.1 Thermoplasmata archaeon
ATACTTCAACTAGCAAAAACTTGAGATATGTGTTGTCTTTGCCACTTACTCCCTTTTTTCTGAAAATACACAATGATGTCTTGACCATTGCTCCATACGGCATGAAAGTCTCCTCTGGAAGACTAATAATGGCTTTAATTTCCGCAACTCCTTCTACCCATTCCCTAACGAACTTTCCATTTTTATTTTTTAGCAACCCATCTGGAAGAATGATAGCCATTTTACCTCCAGGTTTAAGAAATTGAAATGACCTTTCAAGGCCTATCACTTCAAGAGGTAGAGATTTTCTTTTTTGACCCAATTGAAATCTTCCTACCATCCCCATTATTTCCTGTCTCATTATGCTCCCAAAAGGTGGGTTCGTTACAATGATGTCAAAAATACTTGGGTCTGTATTATTATCGTCCCTCAAGGCTAGCATATCTGGATAGTTCTCAAAACTCAACAAGGCATCTAAATTTCTTATATTCGTGTGGCCATCGTCATGAAGCATCATGTCTGTCATTGCTATTCTGACCATTCTATCGGATTTTTCTAAACCATGTAAGTGGAAAAATTTGAATTGATATATTGTGTAATCATCGAGGGTTTTCCCCTGGTTTGAAATAACATAGTTCAAGCACATTGAAAGAAAATGTCCAGAACCACAAAAAGGGTCCAAAATTAGGTCTGACGCTTTAGGGTCTATTAGTTTGACGGCCAATTCAACGACTGGATCAGGAGTGAAATATTGTCCCATTCCAGCCCTTATGGCTGGCCCCAATACTTTTTGAAAAGCCCTACCCTTAATATCAGAGCCACTATCTACAAGAGAAAATTCTTGCATTTTATCTACAATGCTATAAATGGCCCCATCACTTAGCCTAATTTGAGACTTAAAAACTCCTCTAGACCTTTCATATCCAGGTATCCTCTTGGAATAAATTTCAACTTCTTTGTTTCTTGCCTCTTCATATAGCTCTCTTATGTTTGATGCAGCTTCTGAAGGATTGCTTGACCCATAAACCTGGAACTTGAACTCAGAACCCTCTTCTTTTTCTATGGTGTTTCTTTCATCATAAATCTTCGTGTATATTATCTTGCACAACTCATCAAGCGCTTCATCAGAATGAAGCCCGTCTATATCTCTTATTGCACTATGGCATTCAAAGAGCAACCTCTCATAATTTGCCGACAAAAGGCGTAGACCAGTTTTTGAATGGGAATTGTCGCTTGGTATTTCTCTCACTAATCTTGCCTTAGTTGTTACGGTTAGCCCGTAAGATGGAATATCTGGAATATACTCAAAGTCGTTGGGGTCAATCTTCTTCCTTATCGACTTCACTCTCTCTCCATCTGTAACCATGCCGATAGTTGCAGTATGAGTTGATGACAAATAAGATTCGAGTTGTCTTTCTGCTTCTTCAAATTCTATATCAGAGACCCCTCTTCTTTTCGTTTCAATATAAAGAAATGTGCGTCGACTCTGATTTTTTAGGGAGATATCTGCCTCTTTTTCAGAAGATCCCATCTTTACGGATTCTTCTATTATTATTCGTTCACCAAGCCATTCTTTTGGGTAACTATACGTGCTAATTATCTGATTTAAGGCCCATTGCCTTACAAATTCTTCGATTTCATATTCAGCATTTTCGTAGGAGCCATGATCCTTTAACCATTGTTCTGCTCGTTTTTTGGCCGCCATGATGTCCCCATTAGTATCAAATAGCCATTCACTTGGGGGGACTATATAAAAATCTTCAATTTTGGGCGTTTCGATAACCTCACTATTTGTTTTAGCCTCTATAAATTTATAAATTTGTTGTCAAGAGTTCACGCTAAATCGATGTGAAAAATTAAATTTTATGCAATAATATCAACAGATGCCACAATTGATAGATGTATCACATACCTCAAAGAGAGGAAGTTCATTGAGAATCACCATTCCTAAAAGGGTTCAAGAGAAACTTGGCGTCAAAGAAGAAGATATTGTCGGCTTCTATGAGGAAGATGGCAAAGTCATTTTAAAGAAGATGGAGTAGATAATTGTAGTCCATTGTTAATAGATTATATTACAACTACTTGTTTTGTTTAACCACGAGCTCCTGGTGAATTGGTGGATGTATTGAGAATACAAAGAATGTTTACAAATGAGAAAAATTAAATTTTAGAAGTTTATACGTTCTTGATAAGCAATTATCGTTGGTTTCATTATCGGTATGAAGTTGTTCTCATCAGTTCATATCGATTGAAACCTTAATTGTCAATGGCCTTGACTCAAGAGACTTCTTCTTGATGTAGAGTACGCCAATAGGATCTGTATCCTTCTTAGCTTCATACACAAGATTGTTTTTTGTGCATTTCTCAAGTCTAAGCTCAGATTCAACTTTTATCTATATCCCCTCCTTTCCAGCTTAAGTAAGTCATGGAATGTGATACTACTCCTTTGAGTCAGTTTTCTGCTCTTTTGATTTAAATTCTTTCTCGATGAGATTCAAGTAAGCTTTAGCAATATCTATGGTATCTAAATTAACAATCAGGATAGTCCCAAATTTCGAGGTAAGTTTCGCAGGTGCTTCACTATAAGTTTCCGAAGGCTTTTCTTCTGCGAAGGGTTTCTCGGTACTTTGGCCTTGCCATTGCTCGATAGTGGGAGACTTCTTCATTTCGGTCTGAGCAGTCACGCTAAGGTTTCTCAAATCGGCCAGATATGCTTCTCTAATTTCATATTGCATTTCTTGTGCTTCGTTTGGTTTAGCACCACTCCATTGGGCTAAATCAGGCCATAAATCATTAGGCGGATTGGGCCCATATTTCTCATAAATCAAACGGTATAGCTCAACTGATTTCATCGCTTCAAGAATCGCACTGTTTTTCTCCTCCTCTGACTTTGAATAAGTAGCAGACTTACCTAGGTTTGACACCTGAATTTTAGAACGTGTGTTCGGGTTAAGTAGCTGGTATGACTTTAGATCTGCAACTTTGGTCCTGTATGCTCCATTATTTCCATTAGAATAATTGAGGAATCTTGCTGTGGTGTCGTGATCTATTTCATCAAATGCAAATCTGCCATAGAGAGATTTAGTCGTTTCCAAGGCGGCATTGAGTCTCATAGAT